>JAVVEX010000016.1:0-24917 GCA_032251195.1 Nitrosomonas sp. | reverse complement strand
TATCACACCAACTTTCTGTTTTTTATCAGCTCTTGGGAAAACAAGGCAATTTCAACAATTAATTGTGACATAGCCTTAGTTTTCCCTGATTAGCCACCCTCTAACTAATTTTAAAAAAGAGATAAGCTATGTTGGCATATTCAAAGACCATCTGGAGGTAGACTCTCCCCGTCCGCTTTATATGAAACGCAGCAATCCATTTCATGGCTTATTACGAAGCTGTAGCGGCAGATTCTGGTTGACCTTTTTTATTTTGCTGTGCACCATACGCAAGTTACGTTGATCATTCTGATAAGACATCGTCGTTACTGCGTTGTTAACAATCTAGGGCATTCTGCCTTTCTGATATCGGAAAACCGGTTACTCAAGCAGCCTTGGCAGGCTTTTTGATGCGCGCACTCCAAACGTGTCAAAACTTACACACGTTATTGTTTGCTGCGACGGCATAAAAAGAGTGAGATTTCAGTGTGCCGGCACGCTATAGTGATCGATCAAAAATACTGGTATATGAATAAAATCGAAACGGTTAGTGTCATTCTCGATAATGCTATTGGAGACCGCAGCTATCCAATCCATATTGGACAAGGATTGCTGACGCGAGGAGATTTGCTGGCATCGCAATTTCCCGGCAGACGGGCTGCAATTGTGACGAATACCACAGTTGGGCCACTGTATCTTAAAACCTTGCAGACGACGTTGGCCGATAGTGGTGTTGAATCCTTTACCATCATTCTGGCGGATGGTGAGCAATACAAGCATCAGGATACATTGCATCAGATTTTTACGGCATTGCTCGAACATCACTGTGAACGGAAAACGCCGTTGATTGCATTGGGAGGAGGGGTTGTTGGTGATTTGACCGGTTTCGCGGCCGCCACGTATTTGCGTGGGGTGCCTTTTATACAGATACCGACTACCTTGCTTGCACAGGTTGATTCATCCGTGGGTGGGAAAACAGGCATTAATCATCCGCTGGGCAAAAATATGATTGGCGCTTTCTACCAGCCACGGCTGGTGCTTGCGGACAGCGATACACTTGAATCATTGCCGGACAGGGAATTGCGCGCGGGGCTGGCGGAAGTTATCAAGTATGGCCTCATTTATGATGTGGTGTTTTTTGACTGGTTGACACAACATATCAAGGCATTACTGGCACGCGACAGGCAGATGTTGAATCATGCCATCCGCCGCAGCTGTGAAATCAAGGCGGAGATTGTTTCTCTGGATGAGCGGGAAAGCGGTACACGTGCCTTGCTGAATCTGGGACATACATTTGGCCATGCGATCGAAAACGCGATGGGGTATGGCACATGGTTGCACGGTGAAGCGGTGGCGGCGGGCACGATGATGGCAGCGGATCTTTCCTGCCGGTTGCAACGTATTACTCCGCAGGATGTTGAACGTATTTGTCATTTGTACCAGCAGGTCGGCCTGCCGATTGAAGGGCCACGTATAGCAGCGCGACGTTACCTGGAACTCATGCAACGAGACAAAAAAGTGGAAAGCGGCAATGTTCGGTTTGTTCTGTTCGATAAAATCGGTCAGGCCGCTCTGGTTGATAACGTGCCATCCGCATTACTGGTTGAAACCTTGATTGCCTGTGGTGCCAGTGATGATTGAGTTCATGGCTGCTGTTCAGTGCCTTGATATCGTCTCATGGCATCTCTAAAATCCGGAGTTGCGAGTACCCGCCTAGGGTCTGTTGACGTTTCAGAAATAGATATTTAAAAACAATCGCTTACAATTGTGAGAATAAATCGTAACCCACTGATACCGCAAGTGTTTTTATCAAACGTCAACAGACCCTAGGGGACTGCCTGTTTATCACTTGCGTTTTTAGAGGCGCCTTTTAGCCGCGACGGTCCAATCAGTGGGACAGTTTGATGAGCCGTTCGATATGGCCGATCAGCTCTTCTTCCAGATAGGGCTTACCCATAAATTCATTTACACCAAGTTCCCTGGCAAGCTCGCGATGCTTGTCCGCTGTCCGCGATGAGATGATGATGATGGGGATATGCCGCAGATCGGGATTGTTGCGCACAATTCGGATCAATTCAAACCCATCCATGTGCGGCATTTCAATATCGACCAGCATGACGGCTGGTACTGTTTCGCGCAATAATTCGAGCGCACCAACGCCATCCTTTGCAATCAGGATTTCATAACCCTGCCGTTCCAGTAAGCGGCTGGTTACTTTGCGCACAGTCAGCGAATCATCAACAACCATCACTATTGGTGTCGTATTGGCGGGTTGGATTGCATCATTGACGCGTTGCGGCGATGCAACGGTGTTCGATAGCAATGCTTTGGTCTGATCTCGCTGCAATAGCTTGAGTGGGTTGATGATCAGGACAATATCGCCATCGCCCATAATCGTGGCGCCTTCCACGCCAGGCACACGCATCAGTTGCTGGCCGGCATTTTTTATGACGACCTCGCACTGGCCAATCAAAACATCGGCATGAACAGCCAGCCGATCCTGACCGGCCTGCAGCAACAGCACCCGGTTATGCCGCCCGATTTCAGGTACCTGGTCTGCTTCTTCCAATAAATGCGCCAGGTAAACCAATGGGAAATTTTCCCCTTCATGCTGTATCTGACGTGCGTTGTAAGCTGCGCCGAGTGCTTCGGTATTCAGCATCTGGACACTGGCAACGATTGATGTTGGAATGGCATAGCGGTTCCTGGGCGTTTTGACCATCAGGGCCGGTAATACCGCGAGCGTTATGGGTAGACGCAACGTAAAGGTCGTGCCTTGGTTGGGGGCGGATGTCACTGCGATACTGCCACCGATTTCGGCCATTTTGTTATTGACCACATCCAGGCCTATTCCGCGTCCGGCAATGTCAGTAACGTTATCCAGAGTTGACAAGCCATGCTTGAAAATCAATGATTGCAACTGCGCCTCATCCATGTCATCCGTTTGATCAGCCAACCCGAGTTGCAATGCTTTCTCGCGGATACGATCCTTGTTCAGGCCGGCGCCATCATCTTCCAGTGCGATATGGATTTCACTGCCTTGTTGACAGACCGTGAGCGTGATTTTGCCTGTTTCAGGTTTGCCGGCACTCAGTCTTTCCGCCGGAGACTCGATGCCATGTACGATGGCATTGCGCAGTAAATGTTCGAGTGGTGAAATGATCTTGTCAGTCACGCTGCGGTCAATTTCAATTTCATTTCCCAGGATGGTCAAATCGGTTTTTTTACCGGCGTCACGAGATACTTGCCTGGCGATATGGTGTAAACGTTCAGAGAAATATTTGAATGGCACCGTGCGGATATGAACCAGATCCTGCTGTAACTGGCGATTCAATCGTGCTTGCTGATGGACGGCGGTATCGGCGGAGGATTGAATTTCCCGCAGACTTTTATGAATCGTGACGACATCATCCATGCTCTCTGCCATTAGACGGGTCAATTCCTGGAAGCGGGTAAACTGATCCAGTTCCAGCGGGTCAAAATTGGCCGATGTGGTTGTCGATGGTGGCGTGCCAGCGGGTATGCGGGTTTCCGACAACAACGCCATCTCGCGGAGCTGTTCGCGCATGCGATCGACACTTTCACCGAGATCCAGCAAGTATTGCTTGAATTCGGCAAGCTGTGTCTCTACTTGCGAGCGGGCAATGCTGGATTCGCCTGCATCACTGACGAGGCGGTCGATCAATACTGCATCTACGCGCAGCATGGTTCTCTGGATTGGGACATCGGCGTCTGTGGTGCTGGTGTCAGTGTGAGGCGCAAAAGTGTCGAGTGATCGTACTGGCTCGTCAGTTGTTTCGTGATCCTGGCGCTCCGCTGGCATCTGTTCGGGCGGAAGCGCCTGACCGAAGGACTGACGTAATTGTTCGATTTTCTCCAGAATGACATCAAACTGGCTTTCGAGCGCATCATAAAACGCCGAATCAGCCAGTTGATTTTGCTGGTTCTCGATGGTGCTTTCCATCTGATGCGCCAGTTCACCCAGTTGAAATAACCCGGTCATTCTGGCGCTGCCTTTGAACGTATGTAATGCGCGCAGCAACGCCGGGCATGCAGCAGACTGATCAGGGTGATCGGGCTGACTGCGCCAGATACGCAGATTTTCTCCAATTTCCGGAAGCAATTCTTCAGCCTCTTCCAGAAATACGTCCAATAACTCGTGATCCTGTACGTCAGGGCCGTTCTCGGCCAATGATGGTGCTGTAACCAGCTCCGGTTCAGGTTCTTGGGTGGGTAATACAAATTCGAGTTGGTTGGACGGCTCGTCATTGACCTCGAATCCAGGTTCTTCAAAAGGTGGCTCAGCTGTCGTGCCCGATTGTTCAAATACCGCCAGACGATCCGCTAATTGTTGTGTGAGTGCTTCACTGGCGTGTACAGCATTTTCTGCCGGTGCTTGCTGCTGACAGGCCGACTCAACCATGGTGTCGAGCAATTCCACTGCATTTGCCATCAGCACTTGCGTTTGGTGATCAGGCAGACGGGTTGTTTCCAATAAACGTGTCAGCCATTGCTCCGTTACTTTTGCAAGAAGGGAGAGATCATTCAATCCGAGTGAATGTGAAGTACTGGCAAGCGTATGTGCCGCCAGCATGGCTTCATGCGAAACAGGAGAGAACGGCTCGTCCGGGGACGAGATCATTTCATTTTTGAGTGTTGCAACTCTTTGGCGTGCTTCCGTGCTGAAAATTGCAAACAGATCGTGTGCCACCGGAATATCGCCAATCATGACGAATGATTCATCCACCCCGGTATCTAGTGTTGTTACGGATGGCATGTCGACGGGTGCCGGTTCAAAAACAAGTTCCAATTCGGGTTCTGATTCGGGTTCTGGTTCGAGTGTCGTCGCAGCAGGTTGCGTGGGCAATGTTGCTTCGATAGGGGATGATGGCTGCGTATCCGTACCGTACATCAAAGCTTTGATTTGTTCGATGAAGCTGGTTGCTTCAATGTCGGCAATACCATTTTTTCTGAGGCTGGCGCACCAGCCGCTGAATTTTTGATGGGAATCACCCAGCAATTGCAGCAGCGCCGGGCTGGCATGTTTTTGTTCGCTGAGCCAGCGATTCAGCAGTTGCTCGATCCGCCACGCTACCTCGCTCAGTTCGCGCAACTGCACCATGCGGCCGCTACCCTTGAGCGTATGGAATCCACGGCGGATAGTGGTCAATGCCGCGATATCGGTTGGATTCGTCTGGCAAAGCTGCAGATTTTCGGCAATGGTTGCCAGCACGTCATCCGATTCTTCAAGGAAAATCGCCAATAGCTCCTGGTCAATTGCCTTGTTTTCGGTTTCTGGTGACAGATTGGGTAATGATGCCGGGGAGGCTAATCCGGTGTGATCCTGCTCAAACATGCTGATTGCGGCAGTTACAATGGCCTGGCAATCAGGTTGTGAATTTTTCAGTGCCTCAATATAAAAACTGAAACTGCTTAAGGCATTTGCCAGCAGGGTCTGTTTATCCGGATCAATTTGACTGGCTGGCGCTGTGAGATGTTCAGCCAGATCACGGCATAAACTCAGCAGTCTGGTTGCCTGATCATCAAGTCCGAGCATGTCCAGTACACCGGAAATTTGCTTGAACAGCGCGGGCAGGGAAGGGAGGTCGTTGCGTATCTGTGGTTCGAAGAAAAACCGGTCAAGAATGTCTTCTATTTGTGCCAGACTGATCAGTATTTCCTGCGCAATCTGTTTTTGTAGCTTTTTCTCCTGTATATGATGGCCAGCCTGCTCCGGTCCAGGTAATTCAGGTAAATCAGCGACATCTTCCTTGCCGGTAATGACGGCACGGATACGGATAGTCAGCGCATCCACCTGATCGGAAAACCCGGGCGCAAGTTGATAAAAATTTTCCAGTGCGTTCTCGATCAACAGCAACGATGAGGCAATATCGAGGGCGATACTTTCATTCATGCCTTGTGGCCGGATGCGTACATAGGAGAATGCCCCATGCAGCACGCCAATCAGTTTTTCCAATGGCTGGCAATTTATTTTTTGGCAATGCAGTTTGAGTTTGTCGGTCGATGCCAATAAATCAGCCAGGTGTTGCTGTTTCCCTGCGCTAAATTCGCGCCAGTTGTCATTGATTGTTTTCAACAGACTGCGCATTGTATCAAGTTCCGGTGCCTGAGCATCCTGATCCTGCAACATCTCATCCAGCTGGGGAGGGTGGTCAAACGAAGTTAACAGCGTTTGCCAATCATAGATCTGACCAATCTCCTGAATGCGCTCACTGGCAGGCTCACTGCGTGCCACCCGGTAGAGCAGTTCTCTTGTCAGCTGATCGGCAATTTGATGATCTTCCTTGTCGATATGTCTGATTTCCTGCTCTATTTTGCCACACAGGCGACGCGTAGATTGATCCGCTCTTTGGTCACTCAATAGCAGGCTGTCCAGAAATCCGGAGGATATCCACCAAAAAATTCTTTGTTCATGGGGTGCAGGGAGTTTTTCGATCGAGCGGACAGCATCAACCATTTGTTGAAGGTTCTGCCGATTATCCGCATCTTTCAACCAGCCAAGCAGTCCACTCTGAAACTGGGCGCGAGCGTGGCGGGCAGCGGTCAGCCTGGCTTGCTTGTCAAGCGAATATTGCACGGGTGGCAAGGGGGGCTCTTCGCGCATGCTGGGGAAAAACAGATCTGCTTCCGAGACAGCCTCGACACCTTGTGCCTGCATGATTTTCTGATAAATCGGGAAGAATTTCGCCGGATTGTCAGCTTCGCCATCTACCAGGCTGTCGAGGTGACGATAGACCAGGCGAATTGCTTGTTTGACAGTAGACAGGATCGCTGGAGCGGGCTCGAGTTCCTGTTGATGCAACGATTTCAACAAGGCTTCGAGGTGACTGGTTACAAACGATATGCCGTTCAGGCCCAACATTTCCAGCATGCCGTTCAGCTGATGGGTGTAATAGTGACAATTCTCAATTTGCTGCAAGTTTTCCGGATTATCCCGGAAAGTATCAAGATGTCGAATGATCAGGGTGAAAATCTGCTCGATGGCTTCCCGGATACCGACGACACCGGAAATATTGATTTTGGTTTCAGTACTCATGAAGCGGCCTTTATAAGTCTAAAAATGGGTAAAGTGCAAGGCGTCTCTAAAAATTCAGAGTTTTAAACAAGACGAGGCAAGAACAAAAAACATTGACGCAGCATATGATTGATATGCAATGAGATATTTTTTGTGAATAACGACGCATTGTAACGAAGCATGGATTTTTAGAGATGCCCTGTGGTTAAAGTGAGTAATTTATCCATATTGGTTGCCTAAACCTTGAAGCGGGTGATGGATGTTTTTAATTTTGTTGCATAATCAGCGATCTGCTTGACTGACTCGGCATTTTCGGTGGTTCCTTCGGTTGTCTGGCGCGTGATTGCCAGAATGTCTTCCATATTTTTGGCAATTTTGCTGGCTATCAGGGTTTGGCTGCGCGTCGCTTCTGAAATTTCGGACACCAGCTGAACCAATTGTTTTGAAATGGTTTCTATCTCTTCCAACGCATCTCCGGTTGCATTGGCGCGTCTTGTGCCTTCTACGACACCTGTTGTGCTGCGCTCCATTGCGATGATGGTGTCCTGGGTATCTCCCCGGATGTTCCTGATCAGTATGCTGATTTGCCTGGTTGCTTCGGCTGAGTGTTCCGCCAAACGCTGTATTTCCTGCGCAATAACCGAGAACCCTTTGCCTGCTTCCCCTGCCGAGGCTGCTTGAATGGCGGCATTTAACGCCAACACATTGGTTTGTTCGGTAATATCTGAAATAAGCGTAACAATTTCGCCGATTTCCTGGGAGCTTTCGCCAAGGCGTTTGATGCGTTTGGCGGTTTCCTGGATATAGGTGCGGATTTCATTCATGCCATTGATTGCGTCCTGCACCGCATGCGCGCCGCTTTCGGCAGCCTTTAGCGATTGTCTGGAGACTTCGGCGCATGCATGTGACGATCGGGATACCGTTTCCAGGGATTCGGCAATGCCCAGCACGGTAATGGTGTTTTCTTCAATTTTTTGTGATTGTGCTCGGGTTGCAGTGAGCAAGGCTGATGAAGTTTTTTCGGCCTGTACTGAAGTCTGAATAACCTGCGTGCTGGCATGATCCACGCTATTAACCAGACCTTGCAGCTCCTCGATGGTTAGATTAATGGCATCGGCAATGGTACCGGTCATGTTCTCGGTCACCGACATGCGCACGGTCAGATCGCCGCTGGCCAGGTTTTCCATTTCGTTGAGCAGGCGTAGAATGGCCTTCTGCGTATGCTTGATATTATACTCACCTTGCAATAGTTTCTCGCGCAAGCTGCTCAAGAAGCCACGGATAAACAGGAATGCCGTAATGGCCATCAGGACGAACGATACAATAATCAATATTGCGTTACGGGTTTTCAAGTCCTTGAAATAGGTTGTTATGCCCTGTTCAATGCGATCAAGTGGCTCGGTCAATTGCTGGCCTGCTGTCGACATCGCCTGGACACGCTCGTCAATTTCGGTCGTTGTGGTCAGGGCACCACGGGTGGTTGGAATCGAATGAAAACTGATTGCAGCTGCTGTCCAGCGTTGTTCAAAAGGTTCAAATAAGCTGGCAGGCAGCAACTCGATAACCGGCGGGATGGTGTCATCCTGCAACTGCCCTCCGTGTTGCAGTAATCCGACATAATGATCGAGTTGGTTCAGACTGTCCTGAAATTTCAGATACGACGACTCGATCTCATTGGTACGCATCCGGGCGGCAATGACATTCAGTTGTCCAATATGCCGGTAAATTTGCATGGTGGTTTTCATGTAAGCTGAATGCAGGCGCGCATGCTGTACATCAATGTGCAACATGAACAGACTCGCTGGCAACAGCAAAACAAAAACCAGCCCGGCAATGTTGGTCAGACGGGGAATATTCAATCCCCTGAACAGGGTTAACATGCGCATTGAGGTTGTATTGTCGTTTGGGGTTTTTGTTGTGGTTTTCTGTTTCAAACCTGATGGTGCTCCAGACATACAAAAAGTTTCCCGCCGGGAGTCACTCCTGATTCGAATACATTATGTTGGCATAATTGTCAGCGATATAGAATACCTTTTAATTTTCCGATGCAAGAAATTAAATGGTTTGTAAAAATAGCGTTTATCGCGATTTTAAATGCTGATTGTGACTTTTTTTGTGTGTCGGAATGTCTTTCGCATCAGCTTGGTGACTGTTTCTGCGGATTCTGCGGAAGCGATTCGTTCAATGCTTTTTTGTCAATACGGGCAAGCGACTGTTGTGCGCTTTGATAGCCTATTTCGATTATTTTTTCCGCTTGATCGAAAGCCAGAAAGTGGATGTCGCCGAGCGGCGGTTGAATCAGGAGATCCGGCGGGGTCATTGCCAGTTGGTTTTCGGTAATTTTAGCTGCCATGATGTTGATTGATGACAGTATAATTTCAAAAATATTGGGGGAAGTATTGTTGGTCAGCCATTTCCTGAAGCGCAGGGAGGTGTCGTTATCAATCGATGATGCCATCCGTCTTATCTGCAACATTCGCTGTATCAGTGATTGCGAAATATTGGCTGTGTTTTGCTGCGAGGGTTTGCTGATTTCTTGAGCCGCAGGCAGAGGCGTAATTTTTGCCAGCGGTTTGCTTTTCCTGGTTTTTCTGTAGGAAGCCTGATGATTCAGATCCACTGCTATGAGGTAATTTGCGCCCATTTTGCGGAGAGTGCTGACAGGTACCGGATCAATCAGGCCACCGTCAACCAATACCTTTTCTCCATACTGAACCGGTGTAAAAATACCGGGTACCGAAATGCTGGCTCGAATGGCATCGACAAGATTTCCTTCGCGAAGAATTATTTTTTTTGCCGAGAGAATGTCCGTTGCAATAGCGCAGAATGGCAGGGGCAGATCCTCGATTTTATTGTGCGACAAATGATTCTTGATGAATGTCGTTACACGATTGCCTTCAATCAGGCCCGATCTTGGGACGGTTAAATCCAGAAGTGCCGTTAGTTTTCGCCAGTCAAGCGCTTTGAAGCTTGATTCCAGCATTGGAAGATTCCCGTCGGCGTATACCGCTCCGATCAGGGCGCCTATACTTGAGCCTGCGATCAGATCGATTTTGATGTCATGCTCCTGCAAAGCGCGTAAAACGCCAATATGAGCGAGCCCACGCGCTGATCCGCTGCCCAGGGCAATGCCGATATTGGCATCAGGGTTGCTTGGTGCGGGTTTTGGTAATTTTGAATCAATGGATTTCATGGCCAACCAGGTAAAACTGTCGTAATAAAACAACATTTGGACTGTCGTTGCTTGACAGAGAAACGGTGCTTATATAAGCTCGCGTCCACACAATTTGTTACCAAATATGACACACTTGTTCTCGTCAGGCAATACGAGCGGATTTGTCTTCGCATTTAAGTTATTGACGAATCAGAAGTCACCTCGGGGATTGAGCATCGTCGTCCTGTTAAAACAAGTTGACCAGAATATTACTAGGGGAAGATTTTGAGCTCGATAATTACCAGGTTGGTCACGCCATCAAAAGAGGAAGTTGATTCTCCGTTTCTGGAATCAAAGCCATTGTTGGCCACGCCTACAACAAATTCACTGATTCAGCGTAAGGCTGATTTTGGTACTTTGGTCGAAGCACTCGAATATGCCGCGCAAGGAGAGACTGGCTACAACTTCTATGATGCCAGAGGGAATCTTAAATCTGTCGTTCCTTACAAGGAGTTGCGCGATCGTGCATTGTCAACGGCCAGAAGACTGGCTGGATTCGGGTTGGCTCGTCACAGCAGGGTTGCGCTGATCGCAGATACGACGCCAGCTTTTGTGGAGTTATTTTTTGCATGCCGCTATGCCGGATTGGTGCCATTTGCAATGCCGGTGCCGGTTAATCTTGGCAGTCATGCTATTTATGTGCAGCAGCTACGGGGCATGCTGGAAAGCAGCCAGGCAAGTCTGGCTTTGACTGAACTTGATTTCTTTGGCTTTCTGGAAGAAGCGGTTGTTGGCCTGAACAATGACGCGTTCAAATGGTGCGGTACGCCTGATCAGCTGGAACAGCTGCCAGAAATTGATATACCTCAGTCTGCAAATTCCGCCGAAGAAACTGCGTATCTGCAGTTTACTTCTGGCAGCACGCGTTTGCCGCGTGGCGTGGTGATCACCGAGCGCGCCTTGATGAGCAATCTACGTGGCATCGTCTGCAATGGACTGGATGTCAGGGAAGGTGACCGGTGCGCATCATGGCTGCCTTTTTATCATGATATGGGTCTGGTTGGATTGGTGATGGCACCATTGGCCGCGCAATTATCTGTTGATTACCTGGCGACAAGAGATTTTGCCATCCGGCCACTGCAGTGGCTTAGATTAATCAGCCGGAACCGTTGCACCATAGCCTTTAGTCAACCGTTTGGTTTGAAGCTCTGCATGATGCGCGCGCGCGAGTCTGATCTTCAGGAGCTGGATTTGAGTTGCTGGCGCGCCGCTGGTGTAGGTGCGGAAATGATTCGTCTGGATGTCCTGAAAAACTTTGCTGCGAAATTTGCTTCAGCGGGATTTAATGAAAATGCTTTCTTGCCTTGCTACGGATTGGCAGAGTCTACCTTGGCGGTTTCATTCCCGAACATTGGCCAGGGCGCTAAAAGTTTGTGCGTGGACACAAAGACATTGATCGAAAAGAAAATGGCTGTTCAGGTTAAGTCTGATGGCAGGAAATTCAATGAATTTGCAAATTGTGGCCGTCCATTGACCGGGCACCAAATTAAAATAATTGGTGACAATGGTGATGAACTTCCTCCGATGATGGTTGGAAGCATCCTTGTCAAGGGTAGTAGTGTGATGACGGGTTATTTTAATAATCCGGTTGAAACTGCCAAAGTGGTTAAGGCGGGTGGCTGGCTCGATACGGGCGATATTGGTTTTCTTTATGAAGGTGATTTGTATATTACCGGACGACGCACCGACGTTATTATCGTAAATGGTAGAAATATCCGGGCTCAGGATGTAGAGGAGTTGGCCGAGCAACAGCCAGAAGTAAGAACACGTGAGGCCTCTGCTTTTGGAGTCAACGATGAGAATGGTTCAACCTCGGTGGTATTGGTGGTGGAAAGCAGATTATCATCCGCAGATGACCGGCAATTGCTGATTAATCGCCTGCAACAGGTGATTTACATGGCTTTTGGGGTAAGTTGCCTGGTGGAGCTTGTTCCACCCCATACCTTGCCAAGAACATCATCTGGAAAATTATCCCGGTTTGCTGCATGCCAGGGATTCCTCAAGCGTAACGATTTCGGAAAGACTTCTGCTGCTCGGGCCGCTGTTTGATAAGAGTGTTTTAACCTTTCCGGTCTCTCATGACTCGTCTCGTTGCAGTAACGGGTGCAACTGGTTTTATTGGCCGAGTATTGCTGCGCCATTTGTCTGGTAAGGGCTGGAAAATCCGGGCGCTCACCAGGGGGCGAGCTTCTCCCCCCTTTGTGCATCCTGACGTTGAATGGATTGTCGGTGATCTGAACGATATCGAGGCACTGCAAAAATTAGTGGCCAGCGCAGATTCGGTGGTACATTGCGCCGGTGCGGTTAAAGGAAAGTCCTGGGACAATTTTTTATCCAGTAATGTCACTGGTACCCGGCATCTTTTGCAGGTAATTGCCGAGACTGATTCGTGTGCCAGATTACTTTATATTTCTTCGTTGGCCGCGCGACAACCGCAGCTGTCCTGGTATGCGCAAAGCAAGCTTGATGCTGAACAATTATTCCCAAATGTTGCAGATCGTCTTGCGGTCACCGTTTATCGTCCTGCGGCAGTTTATGGCCCGGGTGACAAAGCGTTGACACCTCTGCTACAAGCCATGCGTTATGGGGTGTTGCCTGCGCTCGGGCCTGCTGATAATCGTTTTGGATTGATACACGTTAATGATCTGGTAGCGGCGGTAATCTGCTGGCTGGATACTGAAGAGCCTGTGTCTGGTATTTATGAAATCGATGATGGCACACCAGGCGGCTATGACTATGCCTCGATCGCATCCATTGCGCAGAAAGTGCTGGGAAGATCGGTTCGTTATGTGCGTATACCCCTGACAGGGCTGACGGCACTGGCGAAACTTAATTTATGGCTGGCATCTTTTGTGGGTTATGCGCCAATGCTGACGCCGGGTAAAGTTCGAGAGCTTCAATATCCTGACTGGACATGCGATATTACAGCGCTAAAAAAAGTATTGACGGGCTGGCATCCCGAGATCCAATTACATACTGCATTACCTGCGCTCATTAACTCTGATTTATCGGAAACATGTATTTAATCGCTACCCAGAAGTGGATATTCCTATGTCTGGAATGACTCAAGCACAAATCGTCGAGATGCTTTGCGAACGTTTGGCAAACTTTTCCGAAACCAAAGAGCTCATCTCCGCTGAGACCAACCTGATTACGCAGCTTGCCATCGATTCCGTAAAATTATTGAACCTGGTAATGGAAATAGAAGATCATTTTGATATTTCTGTGCCACTCAATACACTCGTGGATGTGCTGACTGTCCAGGATTTGGCCAATCTGATTTATAAAATCAAAAGCGCATCACAATGAATCTGCTGGAAAAACTGGATGCAGCCGCTGCCTTGAGAAAGGCGCAATTGCCCGAAGGACTGGGTGCCTTTGGTATTCCGATCGAGGCAACATTGTCCGCGACTGAGGCGAGAATTGATGGGCGCGTTGTTTTGATGCTGGGAACCAATAATTATTTGGGTTTGAGTTTTGCTGACGAATGCAGGCAAGCAGCTCACCAGGCGATTGATCAGGAAGGAACCGGAACGACCGGTTCACGTATGGCGAATGGCAACTATTCCGGACATCGTGCGCTAGAAAGCGAATTCGCGGCGTTCTATGATTGCCATTCCTGCATCGTGTTCACGACTGGTTTTCAGGCGAATCTGGGCACAATTTCCGGATTGGTCGGTCAAGGAGATGTTGTGCTCATCGATGGAGATGCGCATGCCAGTATTTATGATGGCTGTTTGCTGAGTGGCGCAGATATTATTCGTTTTCGCCACAATGATGCGGATGACCTGGAGAAACGCCTGCGTCGCCTTGGAGACCGCTGCCGGAATACATTGATCATCGTAGAGGGCATCTATAGCATGTTGGGTGATCAGGCGCCTTTGGCTGAAATTGTGCGGCTGAAAAATAGTTATGGCGCCACCTTGCTGATTGACGAAGCGCATTCGCTGGGTGTACTGGGTGAAACGGGTCAGGGTCTGGTAGAGACAACAGGGTTACTCAAGGACGTGGATTTTATTACCGGCACTTTCAGCAAGAGCCTGTGCGGTATCGGTGGTTACTGCGTCAGTAAGCATGCCCAGCTGGAACAACTGCGATATATCAGCCATTCTTATATCTTTACCGCATCACCATCGCCAGCGACGATTGCTTCGACACGCGCGGCATTGAATCTATTGAAAAATGGGCATTCATTGCGAGAACGGCTCTGGCGGAATGCGCATCAACTTTATTCCAGTCTGGAAGAAAACGGATATAGACTGGGTCCACAACCTGGACCAATCGTCGCGATTATTCTGAATGGTCCACAGCAGGCTTTGATGTTATGGAGCGCTCTGATGGAAAAGAATATCTATGTAAATCTGGTGCTGCCACCGGCAGCGCCAGCTGGCAACGCGCTGATTCGCTGCAGCATCAGCGCAGCACATACTCCCGAGCAAATAGATTATGTCTGTCATGTGTTTGCAGACCTTTATCCGTTGACATCGCAGTAGTTGGTGTCGGCAGATTCCAGAATATACTTGCTGATGCGCCTGATTCTTTTTGCCGTACCAGAATAATGGTAGATTGGATTACCCCTGAATGGCCTGCGCCACATAATATCAAGGCACTGTTTACTACGAGAAAGGGTGGGGTAGGCCATCGTCTGCGTGGCGCCTACAGCGGATTGAATCTGGGGGATCATGTTGGCGACGATCCGGATGTGGTCAGAAAAAATCGTGCGCAGTTACGTCGGTATTTGCCTGCGGAGCCATGCTGGCTGACACAAGTCCATGAAAATAACCCTGTCTGGGTGGATATCACCAATAATGACAAACCTGAGGGGGACGCGGCCATCAGCAAGTGCAGTGGTGTTGTCTGTGCAATCCTGGTGGCGGATTGTCTGCCCGTATTTTTGTGCGATGCCGCCGGTAGCGTTGTTGCTGTTGTCCATGCAGGGTGGCGAGGGCTTGCCAGCGGCGTTATTGAAAATACGATCCGGGAAATGCGCCAGTATTCACACAGCACACAAATCATCGCCTGGCTTGGGCCGGCGATTGGTCCTCAATATTTCGAGGTTGGCGAAGAGGTCAGATCAATTTTTATCCAGATTGATGGCCAGGCGGAAAATGCGTTTACTGCAGCTGATAGGCATGGAAAATATTACGCAGATATTTTCCAGTTGGCGCGTCAGCGTCTTGCGCATGTGGGCGTTAACCAGGTGTCTGGCGGCGGACTATGCACTTTTAGCGATGCGGACCGGTTTTATTCCTATCGCCGCGATGGGCAAACGGGGAGAATGGCCGCCTTGCTGTGGATGACTTCGTCATTATCGGATGGATAATATGTCGGTATTGACCTGGATCATATTGGCCAGTGTGCTGGGTGCGTTACTGAGCATCGGACTGGCCGCGTTGCTGACACTCAATGCACGCAGCAACACCTGGATATCGATTCTGATTTCCTACGCGATCGGCGCACTGTTGGGTGCCGCCTTTCTCAATGCGCTGCCTGAAGCATTGGAGCTGTCAGCCGAGCCCAGGCAACTAACTCTGATGATGCTGTGCGGCATCCTCGTTTTTTTTATACTGGAAAAACTGCTGATCTGGCGTCATTGTCATCTGGGTGACTGTGAGGCACATGATCTGGCGACCCCCATTACGCCGACCGCCAATCATGATCATGGCCGCAGTGGCATGATGATTGTGCTGGGTGACACTTTTCATAATTTTGTGGATGGAATTTTGATTGCGGCGGCTTTCATGGCGGACATCCAGTTGGGAATTGTGACTGCAATCGCTATTACTGCGCACGAGATTCCACAGGAAGCCGGAGATTTCATCATTTTGCTGAATTCGGGTTTCTCGCGTGCGCGTGCACTCTGGTTTAATCTGTTATCCGGCGTGGCAACGGTATTGGGCGGCGTGTTGGCCTATTTCATGCTTAATCAACTTGATCATCTGATCGCTCCGATACTCGCGCTTGCGGCGGCCAGCATGACTTATGTGGCGATGGCTGATCTCATTCCCAGTCTGCACAAACGCCCGGAAATTGACGCGACCATTCAGCAGGTTATGCTCATCGTGCTGGGCATTGGCACGGTATGGCTAGTGGGCGCTTACTTTGGGCATGACCACTGATCCAGCCGTATCCTGCAGATCTGATAATCGTTTCGTAACAGGATTGCCAAGGTAGCCCTGTGCAATACGATAGTACAGCGTGCGCAAAGGCACGCCATCGTAGCGATAGATTACACGCGAGTTGGTTTCGCCAGGGGCAACGAGAAAATCAGTTTCAGGATTGTTGCCTTGTTGTGCAAATTTATCAAAAACCTGTTGTTTCATACCAATGAGGAGAACCGGACGGTCAATGGGTTCACCAGAGGCTTGCCAGTAATCGTACATAACTGCCGGTTCACCGAATGCATTGCGCGAACGAATGTCAGCAGCCGGTGAATGATGACTGTAGAACGTCAGTGCGCTTGCAATTGACCATTTACTCAATCCGACAATCACCGGTGATTCACCCGTTTCCTGCCTGATCTCCTCGGCAATTTTCTCAACTTCAGCCGCAGTTTCTTTCCAGAAATAATGCTCAGCCAGAAACTGATAGGGAAGTCCCGGTATGCCGAGCGCAATATAGTGCAATACAAAAGCATAGGCGAGCAGCGAGACAACGATGGTCGGTTGCCAGACTGCGCGCAAGCGGTCAGAAATTTTTCCGGATACATCATGCTGTCCGATCATCCAGGCCATGGTTGGCAGCAGTGCTAGCCAGAGTGGGCTGTTCCAATGAAAACGCGGTGCATCATAAGTGCTCAGAACCAGGAATGTCAGCAGGGGAATACCAGTGAAAACGCCAACAAAAAGGTTTCTGCGGATAAATTCTGGTTTCTTGACGGATGGAAAAACCATATGGAGTGCCAGTAGTGCAGCTAAAAATCCCACTGGTGTCAATACGATCGCAATATAAGCAATCAAATTGTGTGTGGAGAAGTTACTTTCCTCACCGCCGACCCGCTCCGTCTGAAACAGAAAAGAAACCCATTCATGTTCAATATTCCAGATGATGACGGGAGAAAACATCAAGAGCGAAAGCACTACGGCGAAATAAGGGTGGGGGCGACCAAGCCAGCGGCGCGCGATGGGGTCCACTAAAACAAACACCAGTGCGGCAGGACCCAGCAGCCCAAGTGTGTATTTTGATAGTATTCCTAAGCCAAAGGCAATTCCAACGCCAATCCAGGCGCGATTTTCATTGGCTAACAGCGCGCGTTCCAGATAGTAGAGAGTTGCTACCCAGGCAGCGATCAGTGGTGCATCCGGGAGCATTACCAGCCCACTTGCAAACCCAAAAGGCACAACCACAAACAGCATGGTTGCGTACATGGCGGTAGATTTATCATAAAGATTGCGTGCAAACGCATAGAGATAGGCAATTGCGATCAGCCCACAGACAAAAGCGCCTATGCGTACCCCAAATTCATTCTGGCCGAAGACTGCGGTGCCAAGCCAGATCAGCCACGCCACCATGGGAGGGTGGTCAAAGAAACTTAAATCCATGTGCTGCGCATATTGCCAATAGTAGGCTTCATCCGGGATGAGCTGGGCGACACCCAGGTAGACAAAGCGCAACAGGATGACAAAGCCGATAACGCCAACAGCAGCAGTTCGCCAGCGTATGTCCGACGAAGCAGGCGGGTTTGTTCGCGGGAAGACATAAAATGCTGATCCAAGGTAATTTACCAGTGCTGCGGTAATAATGGCCGGGAAAATTGCCCATTCGACAGGGATATTCCAGATATGGATCAACCAGGCGAGTACCCCGCCACGAAGCAACAAGGCAAACAGCCCGACTGTCAGAAAACGCAGGAACATTTTCCAGCGTAACTGACCGCTGTGATGCAAGCGGAATGACCACTTTGAATTCAATGTGTAGTTAAAACTGGCTGCTGCAATAAAACTGGTCATGTGCGCCAGAGCCAGCCCGCTTCCCTGGGCGATCAAAAGCTGAAAAATCAGGACATCGACGAATACGCCAAGAAACCCAACAAAGGCAAAGCGGCTGGCAGTATGAAACGAGGCAGTTCCCCCTGCCAGTGTGATCAGCCGTTGTAAATAAATCAGATTGTGTTTGAGGGATAGTTTCGAGTGTCCGCGTGTACGGTCACGAAAGCAGATGGGAATTTCCTTGACACGTAACTTTTTCTGTCCTGCCGCCAGCAGTTCCAGCAGGATTTTATAACCATGTGCTTTTTCTGGTATGGTTTGCACCAGTTCCTTGCGGAAGGCAAAGAACCCTGAAGTGGCATCATTCACGTCGCAGATGATATGCGCGAGCCAGCCGCCGGTACGCGATAGCCAGCGGCGGTAAAATGGCCAGTTTTTGGTGCTGCCACCCGGCACATAACGACTGCCGACCACAATATCGTGGCTGCCATCCAGCACGGGCCGAACCAGATCGTCAAGCCGGTCAGGTGGATGGCTCAAATCTGCATCCATGACCGCAATGACCTCATTACGAGCCGCACGTGCACCTTCAAGAATGGACGCAGTTAAATCAGGCGAAGCGTTTCTTTCGAGCAATTGTACGTTATGCGTGGTTGCCCAGCGCGTGACTTTTTCCCGAGTGCCGTCAGTCGAACCATCGTCGACAACAATAACCTCAAAATTGGTTTCCGCTGAATTCAATGAGAACAGGCTGGAGAGAAGAGGATCAATATTAACTGCCTCATTCAGCGTGGGAATAATCAGGGAAAATTGCATGTGGATATTCAGTTTGTTGTGGAACCGCGATTGCTGGAGTGGTTGTTGCGCGTTTTCTGATACTTGACAACTGCACGATTATGTTCGGCCAGCGTTGTCGAAAAATGAGAGGTGCCATCACCTGTGGCAACAAAATAAATCGCCCTGGTATTGGCCGGATTCAATGCGGCCTGGATGGAAGCCATGCCAGGCGTGGCGATCGGCGTAGGCGGCAGACCGGGACGTGTATAGGTATTATAAGGGTGATCTGTCTGCAGATCGATTTTGCGTAAATTGCCATCGAATTTGTCACCCAGGCCATAAATGACAGTCGGGTCAGTCTGTAATCTCATTCCCAGCCGCAGGCGATTGATAAACACTCCTGAAATTAGGGCGCGTTCCTGTGCGACGCTTGTTTCTTTCTCGATGATGGAAGCCAGAATCAGCCCTTCATAGGGGGTGGCGAGCGGTAATGACGCCTGTCGTGACTGCCATGCCGTTTCAAGGTGAGTTTGCATGGCGTGATAGGCGCGCTTTAATATTGTAATATCACTATCATTTTTATTGAAGAAGTAGGTATCCGGGAAGAATATCCCCTCTATGTGCGGCGCATTTGCCCCAATCAGACGTAATATTTCCGGTTCGCTCAGCGCTGGCAAATCCTGCCGAACAGCAGAATGCGCATTCAGGGCTTGTCTCCATTGAGCAAATGTCCAGCCTTCAATGAAGGTAATTTGATGTTGCTTGATTTTACCTTGAATCAGAAAACCCAGCAGATCTGCTGGTGAAAGCGGTTCAGTCAGTTCAAAGCTGCCGGCCTTGATAGCGGCATGCTGCCCGGTGAGGTAGGCCAGTAATATGAATGACCAGTCATTCGGCAGCATGCCCGCAGTGAATAACTCACTGGCGATCTGTCGTACACCGCTACCCGGAGAAATGGAAAATTCGTGTGGAACGGGAAAATATTTTGTGGGTGTGGTAAGCAACAAATATGTCCAGGCAGCCAACAGCAAACTTACGGCCAGAACTGTCGATATGATAAGTTTCAGAAATCGCCTCAGGCGACGAGGGGTTGGCATCGTTATCTGTTAGAAATTCTAATTCGGATCGTTTCTTCCAATTGATAAAACCGCAAACGATGCCAGATGACAAGTTGACCGGAAGATCGCCTGGGAATGCTTTTTCTGATCATTTTATGCTGCGGAAATAATCGAAATATGACAAAAAGAGTATTCCTGTAGCAAAGCATCTTGTTATCAATCAGTGATCTGATTGATAACCTGCAGATTGGCTGGATGCATACTGGTCAGATTTTGCGAAAAACCAGTGTTCCGTTTGTTCCACCGAAACCAAACGAGTTTGACAGGGCAACGTTTATTTTCATCTCCCTGGCGTGATTCGGAACATAATCAAGGTCACAGGCCGGATCAGGATCACTTATATTGATTGTCGGTGGTGCAGTTTGCCGATCGATTGCCAGCGCCGAAAAAATTGCTTCCACTCCGCCTGCCGCGCCCAGTAAATGGCCAGTCATTGACTTGGTGGAGCTGACCGCAATTTTTTCTGCCTGTTCGCCGAAACACTGTTTGACTGCGATGGTTTCGGCCAGATCACCCAAGGGGGTCGATGTGCCATGCGCGTTGATGTACTGGACTTCATCCAGGTTTATCTGCGCATTGGCAAGCGCATTTCTCATGCAGCGTGCGGCACCTTCGCCATCATCACAGGGTGCCGTCATGTGGTGTGCATCCGCGCTCATGCCAAATCCAGCGAGTTCCGCATAGATTTTTGCGCCACGTTTGCGTGCGTGTTCCAACTCTTCTAGCACCAGAATACCGGCGCCTTCTCCAAGCACGAATCCATCGCGTTTGAGATCCCATGGGCGGCTGGCGGCGGCAGGATCATCATTGCTGGTGGATAGTGCGCGTGCTGATGCAAAACCACCAACGGTCAGAGGCGTTACGCATGATTCGGTACCGCCGCAGACCATGATATCCGCATCACCGTATTCAATCATGCGGGCAGAACAGCCAATGCTGTGCGTTGCTGTGGTGCAAGCAGTCACAATGGCAAGATTCGGTCCTTTATAGCCATACATAATTGATAGATTACCCGCGACCATGTTGATAATGGTGCTGGGAATAAAAAAAGGTGATATCTTGCGCGGCCCGCCAGCATGATAAGCTTCATCGGTATGCTCGATCATCGGTAATCCGCCGATACCGGAACCAATATTCACGCCGATACGTTCGGCATTAAATTTATCGACATCTTCAATACCCGCATCTGCTATGGCCTGGATAGCAGCGGCCATGCCGTAGTGAATAAATATATCCATACGCCGAGCATCTTTGGCGGAAAGATAATTGGTTATGTCAAACTCTTTGACTTCGCCAGCAATGCGTGACGCAAAACCCGAAGTATCAAAACGTGTGATTTGGGTAATGCCGGATTTTCCGGCAATAATATTTGCCCAGGCTTCTGCAACGGTGTTACCAACAGGCGAAATAATACCCAGTCCAGTGATGGCTACTCTGCGTTTGGACAAAATTACTCCGATAGATCAATAAAAAATAATAATATGGAAAGCTACGGTCTATTGTGAGACATTGGCTGAGATGTAATCAATGGCTTCCTGCACAGTATTGATTTTCTCGGCTTGCTCGTCGGGGATCTCGCATTCAAATTCCTCTTCCAGCGCCATGACCAGTTCAACCGTATCAAGTGAATCTGCTCCCAGATCATTGACAAAAGAAGATTCATTCTTGATTTCAGCTTCATTTACACCTAATTGTTCAGCCACGATTTTTTTGATACGTTGTTCTATTTCTGTGGTTTCCATGCGTATATCATCCTTTCAGGTTAAAAATTACTACGGGTTTATAAAATTTAAAACATCGGCTTGACTTGCTGAGTTCAGCCTCCTAAACACATCGCAGTTACTGCTAAAGCGTGTTTCTGAAAATTCATATTTCGCTATAATTACCGCATCGATATTTTTTGTATCCAGGTTTGATTTAGAAAACCGGATTTCTGGGATGTCCTGAAAAACCTTTATCGGGGCATCTCATTTTAAAGGTCTCCTTAACCCATATAGAGGCCACCGTTAACGTGCAACGTTGTTCCGGTAATATAATCTGCTGCCGGTGATGCCAGAAATACAGCCGCCGCCGCAATATCCTGAGGAGTACCCAGTCGTCCCAGCGGAATTTGCCGAGTGAGTGCCTGTTGCTGATCGTTTGAAAGTGCGCGAGTCATATCGGTATCAATAAACCCTGGCGCGATGCAGTTTACCGTGATATTCCGGGAGCCAATTTCCCTGGCCAGCGACTTGCTGAAACCCATCATACCCGCCTTGGCTGCTGCGTAATTTGCCTGTCCGGCATTACCGGTTGCGCCCACTACCGAAGTGATATTAATGATACGGCCATTTCGTGTTTTCATCATATTGCGCAATACCGCGCGGCTGAGTAAATATACTGCTTTCAAATTGGCTTGCATGATTGTATCCCATTCTTCTTCCTGCATGCGTACCAGCAGGTTGTCACGGGTAATGCCGGCATTATTGATAAGTATTGCGATACTGCCAAGCGATTGTTGCACTGTTTCGATGCCCTGACTGATTTGAGCCTGATCGGTGACGTCCATGACAACCCCGGCACCATGGATACCGGCTTCGCTCAGATACTGTCCAATCTGATCGGCGCCGGATTGCGTGGTTGCCGTTCCGGCGACAATGGCACCATGTGCCCCCAGCGCAAGCGCGATGGCCTTGCCAATACCTCGACTGGCGCCTGTAATCAGCGCAACCTTGTCTACGAGTGAGTTTGTGGAGTTAATTGCAGTGGTCATTGAGCATTATCCAGTGATTGGGTTTCCTGGCACGGTCGCGTGGTGATAACAGCCTGCTGTAAGCTGGCAATATCCGACAGTACGATGCCGGTCGGATTTTTGTCGATGCGGCGAATCAGCCCGGACAAAACCTTGCCGGGGCCGCATTCCACGATATGCGTAACACCTTGCTCGACCATGATCTGGATGGTTTTTGTCCAGTGCACAGGACAATAAAGCTGCTGTCCCAGTATGCGTCGTATGTCCTCGATCATGGCATGTCTGGCAAAATCAACATTGTGCAGAATCGGGATAAGTGCCGGTTTCAGCGTGACCTTTTGCAGCATCATGGAGAATCTGTCTGCAGCTTCGCGCATGAGCGGACAATGTGATGGAATGCTGACGGGTAGTAACACCGCGAGTTTGGCTCCTTTCTGCTTGGCAAGCGCAACCCCCTGAAGAACAGCAGTTTTATGGCCGGCAATCACCACTTGCCCAGGCGCATTGAAATTGGCGGGTGTCAGCGATAACGTCGGCAGTTCGCGAGCGACATCCTGACATAGCGTTGCAACCGTTTCGTCGTCCAATCCGACAATTGCGGCCATGCCGCCGACACCATCCGGAACACTTTCCTGCATGACTTGTGCGCGGTATCGCACCAATTGCAATGCATCGGCAAAGTCAAGCGCTTCTGCAACCACGAGCGCAGCGTATTCGCCAAGACTGTGTCCCGCCAGCATTGCAGGTTTTATTCCTCCTGCATTCTGCCAGGCACGGTAAATAGCGATATCTGCCACCAGCATGATCGGCTGAGTATTGACGGTGAGATTCAGTGCGGATTCCGGCCCATCGGCGACCAACGTCCAGATATCCTGTTGCAGGATATCGCTGGCTTCCTCGAAGGTTGCCCGGATGGTTGTGTTATCGGCATAACCCTGCATCATGCCGATCGATTGCGAACCTTGTCCCGGAAAAACAAAAGCAGTTTTCATTTTTTACCAGCGTAAGAGAACGGAGCCCCAGGTAAACCCACCACCCACGCCTTCAAGCAAAATATGCTGGTTCGACTGAATGCGGTCATCCCTGACAGCCAGATCAAGCGCAAGCGGTATCGATGCTGCCGAGGTATTTCCATGTTGAGCGACTGTTGAAACAACCTTGTGTTCAGGAAGATCAAGTTTTCTGGCAGTTGAATTGATGATGCGGATATTTGCCTGATGTGGAATCAGCCAGTCTATATCAGATGTTTGCAGGTTATTCGCTGCCAGCGCCTCCCGCGCAGCTTCTTCCAGTACCTTTACCGCAAACTTGAAGACT
Source organism: Nitrosomonas sp. (assembly GCA_032251195.1). Lineage (GTDB taxonomy): Bacteria > Pseudomonadota > Gammaproteobacteria > Burkholderiales > Nitrosomonadaceae > Nitrosomonas. The sequence goes on along the minus strand of JAVVEX010000016.1, from coordinate 817 downwards.
GTATTTCCTTCCATCGTAATAAAAGGATTGCCTGCAACCTTGCCATCGCGAATACACCCTGGAGCCGCCAACACGCCGCTATAACGTCCGTTGGCGTGGAGATGCGTGGAGAGAATGCCGGGCTGCTCGCTTCCCGTTAGCACGACAGCTCCCGCGCCATCGCCAAACAGCACGCACGTGGTGCGATCCTGCCAGTCGATGATTCGCGAATAAACTTCGGCGCCAACAACCAGTGCATTCCGGCTTTTCCCTGCGCAAATGAACATGTCGGCCATCGCCAGGGCATAGATGAAACCGCTGCAGACCGCCTGTACGTCGAATGCCGGTCCGTCTTCTATCCCCAGTTTCTGTTGCAGAATACAGGCCGTGCTGGGAAAAATCATGTCGGGCGTGGTGGTGGCGACAATGATCAGATCAATCGCTTCAGCCGGGAGCTGCGCAGCCGCAAGCGCCCGTTGACTGGCCTGCATGGCCAGATCGCTCGCCATCTCGTCATCAGCGGCGATGTGCCGTTGGGTAATGCCGGTTCGAGTGCGTATCCATTCATCACTGGTATCCACCATCGATTCCAGATCGCGATTGGTCAGAATTTTTTCTGGTAGGTAGCCGCCGGTTCCAATAATGCGTGAATACATGAAGATGGCCTAGTTGACGGATGAGGAATCTGCGGCACAATGTTGTGTATCGCGTTCGAACAATTCGATATGTTCAAGCAGTTCGATATGTTCACCCAATTGACGGATCATGCCGCCACGCACTTCATCCACGGCCCGTTTGATCGCGCTACAAAATGCAACACTGTCAGCCGAACCGTGGC
>JAVVEX010000015.1:0-24971 GCA_032251195.1 Nitrosomonas sp. | reverse complement strand
CCATTCCCAAATTGCTTTCAAGGCTTGATATCGCAGGAGCAGTGATTACTGTCGACGCCATGGGTTGCCAAAAGAAAATTGCCGAACAGATTAAACAGCAAGGCGGTGACTATGTGTTTAGCCTGAAAGGTAATCAGGGCAACCTGCACGACGATGTGAAAACATTTTTCAAGTCATCTTTATCGCCGGCAGTGACCTCTGTTAGCTATGAAGGCGCGCATGGCCGAATTGAAACTCGCTCAATTCGAGCAACAGCCGATATAGCTTGGCTCCAGGAACGGCATGACTGGAAAAGCTTACGAAGCATTATTGCCGTTACCGCCAGAAGAGAAACCGATAACAAAGTGACTGAGGAAATACGCTATTTCATCAGTAGCCTTGATACGAATGATCCGAAGCGATTAGAGCGTGTAGTGCGGGCGCATTGGGCTATAGAGAACAATTTGCACTGGGTTCTTGATATAGCCTTTGATGAAGACAGCAACCGGACTCGCAAGGGACATAGTGCTGCGAATCTGGCTGTTATCCGGCATATCGCCCTGAATCTGATCAAGGCCGAAAAAACATCCAAAGTCGGCTTCAAGATCAAGCGTTTAAAAGCCGGATGGGATAATGACTATTTATGTCGGATTATTGGGATAATTTAAGCGCGATTACCCTGGGGTTAAAGGTTATCTCTGATAAGTTGGAATTTTGTCACAATACATGGTTGTTCGTAAGAATGTTCTCCCAGCATATCCATTATTGCTGCGTCAATTCGCCTCAAATGATCAAAAATTCAAACTCAGCCAGCCTCGCCCTCACCAAGAGAAAGCGGAATGAGGGATGACAAAAGAGTTGAATACCGATATCTGGCACGTACAACACGGCGAAGTACAACATCGGGTTTGATGACAAACGAGGCATAAATCACAATCAGCTCGGGCAAATTTGCTAATATGATGTTTTGAAATGACAGTGAGATAAGATGGAAACAATTGACGAAATTCTGGCGCGTGCGCAGCAGCGTGCGGAAGAGATGGGGTTGTCTTATCAGGGCGCATTGTTGCCAGCAGAAGCGCAGGTGGTGCTAAAGTCATTGCCGCAGCAGGCCAAATTGGTGGATGTGCGTTGCAAGGCAGAGCTGGACTGGGTTGGACGTATTCCAGGCGCGGTTGAGGTAGCGTTGCGCACTTATCCAGGCATGCAGCCTAACCCGGATTTCGTGGAGCAGCTTGCGCAGCAGGTAGCAGATGATGCGATATTGCTGTTTATTTGCCGCAGTGGCGGTCGTTCCGATCATGCCGCCACTCTTATGCAGCAGAATGGTTTTATTAATTGCTACAACGTACTGGAAGGCTTTGAGGGTGACAAGGATGAAACTGGTCATCGCGGCCAGCAAACTGGCTGGAAAGCGGCCGGTTTGCCGTGGACACAGAGCTGATTCGTTTATCTGATTATTCCGACCAGCTGATGATGCCGGTATAAGCAGTTAGCAGGATCAACAGCCCAAAGCCGATTCGGTACCAGGCAAACAAAGTAAAATCGTGATTGCTAATGTAGCGCATCAGCCCGCGGATAGCGACCAGCGCGCTGACGAAGGCCGCTACTGATCCCACCATGAACATACCAAGGTCACCGGGCTGTACAAAATGCTGATGACGATAGAGGTCATAAAAAGTAGCGGCGAACATGATGGGAATCGCCAGGAAGAATGAAAATTCGGCAGCAGTCTTTCGCGACAGGCCGAATAGCAGGCCGCCGATGATGGTCGCCCCGGAACGGGAGGTGCCGGGAATCAGCGCCAGACACTGAGCACAGCCAACCTTGAGCGCGTGTTTCCAGTCCATGTCATCCACGCTTTCGACATCGATCACATGCTCGCGACGTTCTGCCCACAGGATCACGATGCCGCCGACGATCAGTGCGACTGCCACGGGGATGGGGTGAAACAGGTAGTATTTGATGGTCTTGATAAACAGCAACCCCAATATCGCTGCGGGCAGAAAAGCAATGAACAGGTTTAGTATGAATCGATTGGCTTGCTTGCTGCCCAGCCCTTTCATCACCCCAACCAGCCGTTCACGGTATTCCCAGCAGACTGCCAGAATCGCACCCAGCTGAATGGAGACGGTGAACACCTTAGCCTTGTCATCATTGAAATCCAGCAGATCACCCACCAGAATCAGATGGCCCGTGGAGGAGATCGGCAGAAATTCGGTCAATCCCTCGACAACACCCAGCAAAAGCGCTTTAAGTAGTATCAGCCAATCCATAGGTAATCAGGTAAATGGAGGGTAACCATTAGAGTTTGTTGTAGATTTCCCCACCTTTTTCTACAAATTCACTGGCTTTTCTGGCCATGCCATCTTCCAATGCCTCAGCTTCGGAAAGCCCTTGCCGTGCGGCATACTCGCGAACATCCTGCGTGATTTTCATCGAGCAGAAATTCGGACCACACATGGAACAAAAATGGGCGACTTTAGCACCCTCCTGTGGCAGGGTTTCATCATGGAACTCGCGTGCTTTGTCAGGATCCAGCCCCAGATTGAATTGATCATTCCAGCGAAATTCAAAACGTGCCTTGGATAAGGCATTGTCACGAATCTGCGCACCGGGGTGGCCTTTGGCAAGATCAGCCACATGAGCCGCTATTTTGTAGGTAATGATTCCCTCTTTGACATCATCCTTGTCCGGCAGTCCGAGATGCTCCTTGGGCGTGACATAACACAACATCGCCGTGCCATACCAGCCGATCATCGCGGCACCGATGGCGGAAGTAATGTGATCATAACCTGGCGCAATATCGGTGGTGAGTGGTCCCAGCGTGTAAAAAGGGGCCTCATCGCAATACTGAAGCTGCAAATCCATGTTCTCCTTGATTAGGTGCATCGGCACATGGCCGGGACCTTCGATCATGACTTGCACGTCATGCTTCCATGCAACATGGGTCAACTCTCCAAGCGTTTTCAGCTCGGCAAACTGCGCCTCATCATTGGCATCGTAAATTGAACCGGGGCGCAGGCCGTCACCTAATGAAAAACTGACATCATAGGCTTTCATGATTTCACAGATTTCCTCAAAGCGCGTGTAGAGGAAACTTTCGCGGTGATGGGCCAGACACCATTTCGCCATGATGGAACCACCTCGCGAGACGATTCCCGTCATCCGCTTTGCGGTCATGGGCACATAGGCCAAACGTACGCCGGCATGAATGGTAAAGTAATCCACGCCCTGTTCAGCCTGCTCGATCAGCGTGTCCCGGAAGATCTCCCAGGTCAGTTCCTCGGCACGGCCATCCACTTTTTCCAGTGCCTGGTAGATAGGGACAGTGCCAATCGGTACCGGACTATTACGGATGATCCATTCACGTGTTTCATGAATATTTTTGCCGGTGGACAGATCCATGACGGTATCCCCCCCCCAGCGAATTGCCCAGGTCATTTTTTCCACTTCATCCTGAATACTGGAGCCTAATGCGGAATTACCAATATTGGCATTGATCTTGACCAGGAAATTGCGGCCAATGATCATGGGCTCTGATTCTGGATGATTGATGTTGGCGGGAATAATTGCACGTCCGCGTGCCACTTCATCGCGTACAAATTCCGGAGTAATCCATTTTTGCGTAGCCGCACCAAAATTCTGACCGGGATGCTGTTTTGTCAGCAGGGGATTGTCGGAAGATTCGATAGAGGCTTTGTGCTGGTTTTCCCTGATTGCGATAAACTCCATTTCCGGCGTAATGATGCCGCGCCTGGCGTAATGCATCTGGGTGACATTCATACCCGTTTTTGCACGTCGTGCCGGACGTTTGAGGCTAAAGCGCATCTCATTCAATTTAGCATCATTCATTCGCTCACGACTATAGTCGGAAGTGAAATTGCCTAGCATCTCCGTGTCGTTCCGCGCCACAAACCATGGTTCACGCATAGCGGCCAGACCACGACGAATATCAATATCGGCCGTCGGATCAGTATAGGGGCCGGACGTGTCGTATACATGAATGGGAGAATTTTTTTCTGTGCCCTGACTGGTTGCGGTATCAGACTGGCTGATCTCCCGCATCGGCACTTGAATATCAGGATGAGGACCTTGTATATAAACCTTGCGTGAATTTGGTAACAGCTGAATTGCGGCCGTATCCACACGCGCGCTTTCGTTTGTAAAATGATCCAGACTGGAAAGATTTGTTTTCATGTTATGCTCCTCAAGAAGCCGGGAAGAGCCGGAAAATTTTTCCAGGCTTCCCTCCGGCGGCATTATCCGCATCAGGTATTAAGGGACTTTCTCACCACCATCTCAAAAATACTGAAATGCGGACCCCTAGCCAAGCCTGTCAAGCTAATGGAATTATGGAATAATTGCAAGCTTGATTCTTTTATCTATAAAAATTGATGAAACCAATGATCAATCTCGAACAAACCCGTTTTAACATGGTCGAACAGCAGATTCGAACCTGGAACGTACTCAATCAGGACGTCCTCGACTTGCTATACAAAACCAAACGTGAGAAATATATTCCCGCTGCTTACCGCGCAATGGCTTTTATGGATATGGAAATTCCCCTGGAACATGGTGCTGTGATGCTGGCTCCCAAGATGGAAGCGCGTATCATACAGGAATTGCATATCAAAAAATCCGATAAAATTCTGGAAATCGGCACCGGTACCGGATATATGACTGCATTATTGGCACAGCTTGGTTCACATGTGTACAGCGTCGAAATTGAACCAGCATTACTGGCTGCCGCAAAAATCAACCTGCAGGTGCATGATATCCAAAATGTAACCCTGGAACAGGGTGATGGGGCGAATGGCTGGCAGGCACATGCGCCTTATGATGTAATCGTACTAACCGCCTCGACCCCCGTTCTGCCGGATACCTTCCAGCGTGATCTTGCGCCGGGCGGGCGTTTGTTTGCCATCATTGGTGAAGACCCGGTAATGGAAGCAGTATTGATTACCTGCGCCACGCCAGATGATTGCCAATCAGAAATTTTGTTCGAAACCTGTACCGCTCCTCTAAAAAATGCAAAGCAAGCCGCACATTTTCGCTTTTAGCTGCAAAACTTTGCGGCACCTGAAAATCGGCAGAGTCATTTTATAATCTGACGGAACGACGGAACAATTCTTCCGAATCAACAACAAATGAGGTTCACCAGTTTAATCATGAAGCGTCTGACTTGCTCTTCCTTGCTGTTGCTTGTATGCACTGTTTTTATCACTCAGGTACAAGGGGCGGATCTATTGCAGATTTATCGCGAAGCACAGGAACATGACGCTCAATATGCTGCGGCGCGTGCCGCTTTTGTTGCAGCGCAGGAACGCATGCCGCAAGGCCGGGCAGGATTGTTGCCGGTCGTCAATTTTACCGGCACCGGTCAGAACCAGTACATAGATACCAACTTTGGCCCGGAGCGACTGATCAAAAATCGTAGTATCGTTCTGAGTGCCACGCAACCCATCATTCGTATCGAAAATTTCATTGTATACGAGCAGGCCAAAAACCAGGTCGACCAGGCAGATGCTCAATTTATTCTGGCTGCGCAGGATTTGATCCTGCGTACGGCACAAAATTATTTTGATGTCATGATGGCGCAGATAAACCTGGAAGTGGTCGAAACACAGAAAAAAGCAATTAATGAGCAGCTAGAGCAGGCCAGGCGTAATTTTGAAGTGGGGGTATCAACAATCGTGGATACCCATGAGGCACAGGCACGCTTTGATCTGGTTTTATCGCAGGAAATTGCAGCCAGAAATGCGCTGGAAATTGCACGTCGCACCTTACAAGGCTTGATCAATCGTTTTCCACATGATCTGGAAGATACCAGTCTGGAAAAAATCATTGCCGACCCGCTGTCGTTACCGGATGGAGAAATGGAAGATTGGGTGCAGGTTGCGCAGGAGAACAACTTTTCCTTGAAAATACAGCGGATCGCATTTGAACTTTCCGAACAGGAAATCAGACGCAACAAGGCGGGGCATTATCCAACGCTTGACCTGGTCGCACAATACAGCAATCAACTAGGAGTAGGTGGTGCGGTTACCGGACAAGGAATTGATCTCGTGAGCAAATCGGTTGGTTTGCAATTGAATGTACCCATTTTTGCCGGTTTATCGGTACAGTCCAGGGTCAGGGAAGCGGTTGCCAATCGTGACAAGGCCCGAAATGATCTGGAAAATATACGGCGCATGACTGCTTTGCAGGTACGCCAGCAGTATCTGAATGTCACCAATGGCATTGCGCAGGTCAAGGCACTCAGACAAGCGCTGATTTCCAGCCGCAGTCAACTGGACTCAACCGTGCTCGGACAGGAAGTCGGTGTCCGCACCGAGGTTGATGTCCTTAACGCGCAACAGCAATATTTTTCTTCACGTAAGGATCTGGCGCAGGCTTACTATGATTATCTGATGGCCAGACTTCGGATTCAGGCAGAAACCGGAAGCCTGGATGAAGAAGATATACTTGAAATCAATGCTCTGCTTTAACAAGGTAAAGGCTATCTTTGCAAAGCTTGCTCAATTGCTGAAACCAGCCGCATATCGGATGGTTTGGTGCCTGGACTAAATTGTGCAATCAACTTTCCGTTACGATCAATCAGAAATTTATGGAAATTCCAGGTCGGGTACGTTCCGGAAACCTTCGCTAAAGATTTGAAGAGCGCGTGCGCATTGTCTTCTTTGACAGTCGTTTTCTCATACATCGGAAATTTAACGCCATAAGTCAAGCGACAAAATTCCTGAATTTCCTGCTCACTGCCCGGTTCCTGCCCCATAAAATCGTTGGAAGGAAACCCCAGGACAGAAAATCCCGCCTTTTCATATTTGGCATGTAATTTTTCCAGACCGTCATATTGTGGTGTATAACCGCATTTACTGGCAGTATTAACAATCAGCAATACTTTTCCGCTATGCGTATTACACAGATTTTCAACATCATCTGATGCGAGTTTCCGGAAATCCTGATTGAGAAGGGTGCCCTGGCACGCCAGAACAGATCCCGCAGGCAAGGTGAGCATCAACACTGCCAAAAGTATCAAAAAATAAGTATATCGAAGCATGATGGCCTTCTCCTTTGCTGTTAAATAAACTGCGGTGATTTGAGATCATCCGTTAGCGTATCGTTCAAAATTCAAACGCTATTTGCCTGAACGCTCATGCATTCGCTTGCCTCCTGGTTTTGCATGTGTTGGCTGCTGGCAGGCTGAGCGAAAATGACGTAACGTTTTTTGTACCTGGCCGAGCACGGTATGTGGTTCGTAAATTAGTGTTTCATTTAATGAAATGCCGCACATAAGGCCAGAAGGCACGCCAGTCAATATTTCCAGCCCATCAGCCATCTGTTCGGTACTGTAAATGTGGAAAGCCTCCTGCTGGACAGCGTCTATTACCTCCTTGGTCAACATCAGATGACGGCGGTTACGTTCAGGAATCAAGACTCCCTGGTTTCCATCCAGCCCGATAGCTGCGCAGACACGATAAAAACCCTCAATTTTTTCATTGATCCCACCTACCGGTAAAATCTCTCCAAATTGATTGATTGCACCGGTCACTGCAATACTCTGCCTGAGGGGTAATCCGGACAGTGCCGACAGCAGCGCATACAGCTCTGCACAAGAAGCAGAATCTCCTTCAATACCATGATACTGTTGCTCGAATACGATGGAGGCGTTGAATGCAAGCGGCGCATTATGATGAAATAATGCACACAGCAAATTTTGAAGAATAAATACTCCCTTGTCATGAACAGGACCGGAAAGCCCGACTTCTCGCTCTATGTTGAGCAAACCCTCCTCACCAGCAAAAGCATGCGCGGTAATACGCATAGGCAATCCAAAAGCCAGATCCCCCATTTCAACCAGACTCAATCCGTTGATCTGACCAACGGTTTCGCCCGTAACGTCAATGACCACATCCCCGTCAATAATCGCTTCCAATGCACACGTTAATGGATAACCGTGCCGCAGGAAGCGAGCATGCAATGCAGACGAAACGTCTGTTGCTTCAACCGTCTCTCCGCCACGTGCCATACATTGCGAGGCACTTTCCAGGATCAGGGTTTCGGTGCGGCTGAAATTTGCGGTTAGCCGTTTTTGATCTTCGACCTCACGGTGACAATTTTTCAGTACATCGACAACTGCAGTGGTGGAAAAATGTGGCAACTTTGATGTCTGACATAGCGAAGCGATAAAAATGGACAACGCATGGTAGGTTTGCAAACTCGCCACAAATGATGCGGCAAAGTCAACTTTAACGCGAAAACGCCTTGCGAATTCAGGGTCTTCCTCTTGAATAGCATAATATTGTTCACGGGATCCGATCAGTACTATTTTTACCTGCACCGTTATCATTTCCGGCTCGATCGAAATCATTGGCATGCCAGCAGTAGTTGACGATGGCACTTCGATCAGCAGTAAATGACTACGTAGCAAACCGCTTATTTTTTCCCACAAAGATTCATCGGCAAACAAGTCGTCGAGATACAGCATCAGAAATCCCTCATGCGCTTTCAGCCAACTGCCTGCCCGAATGCCGGTAAAATCGGAAATCAGCACCCCTTCAGCTACGCGATGCTCAATACTGCCTATCAATGATTTAAATGAAGGATGTTCTTCGATCAACACGGGGGCGCCATACAAATTGCGATTATCCACCGCCAGATTGATCTGGTAATTCGCAAGTAGCTCTTTTAATATCAGTGAGGATTTCTCATTTTCACTTTCTGAAGAAGAAAACAGAGCAAGGTTTTCAAGTATATTTTTTTGGATACCATGTAAATATTGTTCAACCTTGATGCGATCAGGAAATGACTGATGCAGACTGTCGAGCACGGCTGTCAGCTTCTGCACCAGCACCGGCTGAATCCTCGTCTGCCACAAGGTATTTAATGCCTCTTCGCGCTTGTGTTCCAGCGAGTGCATTTTTTCAAGATAGTCTGCTATTTCACCATACAGTACTGCTTCGTTCTGTTCGATAGCGACCTTCTCCATCGCCGGAAGCCGCAGCATCTCATCTTCGGGCAAGGACTTTCCAGAACGCTTGTCCAATACGGTAAGAACAAAACGATCTGCCTCACGCTGGATACAAAAATTTAATTTTTCAGCAAATACGCATAGTCGTGCATAGGCTTCTGCTTCTTCCTGCCCAAATTTTTGGTTGATTCTTTCACTTTCACCTCTGACGGCCTCTCCATTCAGGCATTCAGGTATTTCCCGGCATATCTCGCCAATAAAATGATCAAGCGCCTGCTGCAATAAACCTCCCTGCCCTGCTGGCAGACGCATTGCCAGGGGATGCTCTGGAATATCAAAATTAAATATAAAGCACAAATCAGATGGAACCGGCATGCCAGCCGCAACATCGGCCATTGCTTGTTTCAACAGGGAAGATCGGCCGCTGCCAGTTTCACCTAGCACGAACAGGTTGTAGTCCGATTGCTGCATACTAAGCCCGAAATAAGCCGATTGTCTGGCGCGTTCCTGCCCAATCCAGGAAAGCGGCTGATCGATCAAGCTCGCAGTATCTGTAAAATCGAGTGTTTTCGGGTCAATATTCACACTCAGCGTATCTTCTGCCAGTCTGATTATTGACATGCTGACCAGAACCCATGCGTTATATGACGCAGTGCTGAATGTGAGCAAAAAATAGAATTACACCATATGACAGACAGATAAAGAAACATCTTTTATGAGCAATAAAGTGTGGTGATGAAGCAGGTCAAGCGGGGTATCCCGGAAAGAAACACCCGCAAATATGAATTCTCAAACGCGCTCTTCGGTGCCTGGTTGATCAGTTATAACGGCACTTTCATGTAATTCAACCGAATAATTACCCGATTGACGCCTGTATTCCGGTACCCACTCCGCCAGCTCCAGCTTGGTGGCTTCGTCCGTTAACGCGGATTGTTCACCAAACCAGGTTACCAGCCTATCCAGCCACTGCTCATCAATGAACCTGGAGTGAGTGATGCGCAGCTTTTCATGCGCAGTCGGTAACGTATATTCATTTTCTCTTGCTAATTCTTCGTGAAGTTTCTCGCCAGGGCGCAGACCAGTAAAAATGATCTTGATATCTTCTTCGTGCAAGCCGGACATACGAATCATGTCCTTAGCCAAATCGACAATCTTGACTGGCTCGCCCATATCCATAATGAAAATATCCCCTCCCAGCTCCGATCCCTGCATGGCGCCGGCCTGTAATACCAACTGCGCAGCCTCCTGCAGCGACATGAAATACCGGCTTATTTCCGGATGCGTTACCGTTACTGGGCCGCCACGGGCGATTTGCTCCTTGAATTTGGGAATAACACTCCCGGTACTGCCAAGCACATTGCCAAAACGCACAATGACAAATTGTGTGTGCCTCCGACTTTGTTGTTGTGTTTTACTCGAAGACTGCTGTAATGCCTGGCAGATCATTTCCCCAAGCCGTTTACTTGCTCCCATGATATTGGTCGGATTGACTGCCTTGTCTGTCGATATAAATACAAACTTTTCTACATTATGACGGATTGCAGCGTTTGCCAATACATAGGTTCCCACAACATTATTCTGCACTGCCTGCCAGGCATTATCCTGCTCCATGAGCGGCACATGCTTGTAGGCAGCGGCATGAAAAACCACATCGGGTCGATATTTTTCGAATATTTGATCCAATCTTGCGCGGTTTTTAACGTCACCAATGAGAAAGGCCATCGGTATCGCCGGAAACTCAGCCCGAAATATTTCCTTGATGACATACAAGGTATATTCGTTGAGCTCCAGCGCGATCAGTAAACCAGGATTAAAAGTCAGGACTTGCCGACAAAGCTCCGCACCAATCGATCCACCTGCACCAGTCACCAGAATTACTTTTCCCGTCAAGAGTTCATGTAGCCCTTGTGTGTCAAGCACCACGGGTTCACGTCCAAGCAAATCGCCAAGATCAATATTACGAACAGGTGATACTGTCATCTTGCGACTGACCAGGTCGATATAAGATGGAATGATCATTGGCTTGATGTCGATACTTGCGCAAATCTCAAGCGCGCTGCGGCGCAGCTCCTTGGACGCAAATGGCATGGCAATAATAACGTGACCGATATTGAATTTTTCTACCCACCCGGGCAATTCATTAATCATTCCCAGTACTCTTACGCCATGCAAATTCGCGCCCAGTTTGCTTTCTTTGTCTGTCAGCACCCCGATTACATGCCAATCGTGGCTTCGTTCCAATTCCTTGATCAGGTTAGCTGCTGCGTTACCCGAACCAAGCACGATGGTTGATTGGCGCTGAATATCTTGTAAATTTTGCTTACGTTGCTCTTTCCATGTGCGGTAAGCAAAGCGGCTCCCCCCCATGATCAACAACAGCAGCATCGGTGCCAGCAACAGCACAACGGGCGGCGCCATATTGGGCAATTTGAACGGTAAGATGATGGCTGCTGCTATCGCGGTGCCTAAAGTTACTGAAAAAAATATTTGTTTAAGATCAGGTAAACTTGCGTAACGCCATAATCCACGGTAGAGCCTGAAAAGAAAAAAAATACCCGCCTGAACCGGCAATATCAACAGCAATGTATTTCCAAGTGCCGCTTGCTGTTCCACTGAAACCTGAAAATCATATCGAAGCTGATACGCTAACCACCAAGCAATAATAATTGCCAAAAAATCATGGGCTGCCGCGATGATTCTCCGCAATCCTGCTTTGATGATAATCATGCTTATTTGTGCTGAGAATTAGCCGACTGGTAATAATCAAACACCAGCATTGCAATCAAATATGCGCCGTACCCTATTGCAACCAATATCTCTTGCACCATCCATTTCTGGCTGATTGTGCTCAACGCCATTGAGCTCGCCACCAGCATAAGTCCATAAGCAAACAGAGCGGTATTGCGGTGACCCCACTTGCCCAGCAGCACCAGTCTTTGGTAATAATGATCCCGATGAGCATGCCAGATACGTTTGCCTTTATATAATCGTTTGGCAAGTGTAACCGATGCATCGGCAATAAAAGGAGAAAAAACCAGCATGGGGAACCATGGCGACCAGATACCGCTCGACCAGCCGTATATTCCCAGCGATCCGGCGAGAAATCCCAGCGGAATTGAACCAGTATCGCCCATGAATATCCGGGCAGGGTGGAAATTAAACAGCAGAAATGCTGCCGCTGATCCTGCGATACAGAAATTAACTGCCGCAAAAATTTCATCCGCCATTCGCAATGCGCCCATGCCATAGGCACCAAATCCGATCAACGCCATACCTGCAGCCAAACCATCAGACCCGTCCATAAAATTAAACAGATTGATCATCCAGATTAAAGCCAGGCTAACCGTCAAAGTCAGGAAAACGCCATGTGGCAAGTATAGTAACGACGCGACACACACCCAAGCAGCCACGCTGTGAACCGCCAGACGCAGAAATGCCGGAAGTGGCCGAATATCATCGATCAAGGAAATCAGCGCCAACACAACCAAACCACCCCACAATGACAAAGGAATTGAGGGTGTCAGTATCAGCCATGAACCCAATATTGACGTAAGAATTGCAACCCCGCCTGTACGAGGTATTGGAGAAGTATGCAACGATCGTATGTTGGGATAATCCAGAACCTTGAATATTTTATTTCTTGCCAGAAGCCATGACAGCGCAGAGGACAAGCCAAATGCAATCAAAGGCGCCACAATCAAATTACCATCCATCAGCGCGCAGAAAAATTCATATGCTATGTATGACAAAGGGTTAAAACAAGGAACGATATTTTACACAGCAAGTGAAACCATTGACCGATTAATCGCCAATATCACTCTGCATTAAAAGAAGACTAAAAATTACCGCGTCATTTTCGGGCAGACTTCCAATATAATTTTATTGTAACGCAATGATTTTATTTTTCACAATCATTGATATGTGCAAGTTTACGACAAACCAGTCAGTCAAGTTTCTGGCAGGGCAAACTGACTGACTGGTTAAGTCAAACGGATTAGCAGACGCTTAGCTATACCGAAAGCGGGTTGGCAGCATAATACAGGTGTGCAGCAGTCGTGGCAGCATCTTTCTCCACCTTGATGCTGCCCATTTCAGCCAGTGTACTCTCGAGTGCATCGAGACAAAACAGGACTTTCTCCACATGACTGGAATTACCCATCAAACCAAAACGCCAAATCTTGCCCGCGAAATCACCCAGACCGGCACCTATCTCCAGGCTATAGTTTGCAAGCAAGCGGCGGCGAACTTCTTTGTCATCCACGCCAGCCGGTATATGCACTGAATTTAATTGTGGCAAGCGGTATGGCTCAGCCACGACATATTCGATGCCCATAGTCTTCAAACCAGCTTTCAGCGCCTCGTAATTGCGGCGATGCCGCGCCCAGGAATGCTCAAGTCCTTCTTCTTGCAGCATAACCAGAGACTCATGGAGCCCGTAAAGTGAATTGGTTGGTGCTGTGTGATGATAAGTACGGGAAGTGCCCCAGTAACCCAGCAGTAGGTTGATATCCATAAACCAACTATGTACTTTTTCAGTACGTTTTTTAACGAGATCAGCCACGCGCTCCGAAAAACTGACTGGTGACAATCCTGGTGGGCAGGACAAGCATTTCTGACTGCCAGAATAAATGGCATCTATTCCCCACTCATCCATATAAATAGGAGTCCCACCGAGCGAGGTTACCGTATCCATAATGGTGTAGCAGTCATATTTTCTAGCAAGCTCTCCCAGCGTTTTAGCATCTGATTGAACGCCAGTAGAGGTTTCCGCATGGACAAATGCCAGAATTTTGGCGTCCGGATTTTTTTTCAGGCAATCTTCCACTTTTTGAGGATCAACCGGTTCACCCCAGTTATCATCGATGATCAGTGCCGTTCCACCACTGCGCTCGACATTTTCCACCATTCGCCCGCCAAAAACGCCATTCCGGCAGACAATTACCTTGTCACCCGGCACAATCATATTGACAAAACACATTTCCATCCCGACCGAACCTGGACCCGATACCGGAAAAGTCAATAAATTTGATGTCTGAAACGCGTATCGAAGCAACCCTTTCAACTCCTCCATCATTTCGGTAAAGACAGGATCAAGGTGGCCAAGCGTGGGTCTTGCCAGTGAAGACAGGACGCGGGGATGTGTTTCAGATGGGCCAGGTCCCATCAGGGTACGTTGCGGAGGATAAAATGTAGAGATATTTTTTTCTGGACGGTAGCTATTAGTGGTCATTAAACATCCTGTTGTATTTATAGTTAAAAAACATACAGCCACTTACTCGATTACGGTAAGTGGCTTAATTTAAAATCTGCTGAACGATGTTGCCTTCAGTAGCGAGGTTGAAATTTTATCAAGCACGCAAGGATTTTGCTATCTGATCAACCCCAAAATACACGGGAAAGTTTTTCAGATCAATGCTTGATTGTGGATGATCGACCAGTCCTTTTTACCGGAGCGGTCACCGGCAGAACCGGATCCGCTATTTCCGGCGGCAACATTTCCGGTTTACGTTCAAGGGCAAGTTCCAGCACCTGATCTATCCATTTGACTGGCTTGATAGTGAGTTTGTTTTTTATATTGGTTGGGATATCATTCAGATCTTTAACATTTTCGACAGGAATCAACACCGTACTGATCCCACCTCTATGAGCAGCGAGCAATTTTTCCTTAAGTCCACCAATCGGCAATACTTCTCCTCTCAAGGTAATTTCACCAGTCATTGCGACCGAAGCCCGAACCGGTATCTCAGTCAATGCCGAAACAATCGCCAGGCAGATACCAATCCCCGCGCTGGGGCCATCTTTAGGCGTTGCGCCCTCAGGCAGATGAATATGGATATCATTTTTCAGGTAGAAATCTTCTGCTATTCCCAGCACAGCGCAACGGCTGCGTACAACTGATAAAGCAGCCTGTACTGATTCCTGCATCACTTCACCCAGTTTGCCTGTTGTAATGGTTTTTCCTTTTCCTGGCAAGACAACCGCTTCAATCGTGAGTAATTCGCCTCCGACTTCCGTCCATGCCAATCCAGTCACCTGGCCAACCTGATTCTTTTCTTCAGCCATGCCATAGGTATAGCGGCGCACACCAAGATATTTGTCAAGATTACGTGAATTGACCGTAACTTTGCCTTTGTTTTCTTTCCCCAGCAGCGCTTTGACGACCTTGCGGCAAATCTTGGAGATTTCCCTTTCCATCGAGCGCACACCGGCTTCCCGTGTGTAGTAGCGGACAATATCCTGCAGCGCGGATTCTGAAATCGTAAAATCAGCTTCGGTTAATCCATGGCTTTTCATTTGCTTGGACAACAAATAACATTTTGCAATATTGAGTTTCTCGTCCTCAGTATAACCAGAGAGCCTGATGACCTCCATACGATCAAGCAGTGCGGAAGGAATATTCAAGGTGTTGGCCGTTGCGACAAACATGACATCGGACAAATCATATTCAACTTCAATGTAATGATCGACAAAGGTGTTGTTTTGCTCTGGATCCAGCACCTCCAGTAATGCCGAAGCCGGATCGCCACGAAAATCCATTCCCATCTTGTCTACTTCGTCCAGCAGAAACAATGGATTCTTGACACCGACTTTCGTCATGCTTTGCAGGATTTTACCGGGCATGGAGCCAATATAAGTACGGCGATGGCCACGAATTTCAGCTTCATCGCGCACGCCGCCCAACGACATGCGTATAAACTTGCGATTGGTTGCGCGTGCGATGGAACGTCCCAATGATGTTTTTCCAACTCCTGGCGGGCCAACCAAGCATAAAATCGGTGCTTTGGATTTCGCAACTCGCTGCTGCACTGCCAGATACTCTACAATACGTTCCTTGACTTTTTCCAACCCATAATGGTCTTCATCCAGGATCACTTCAGCGGTTTTCAGTTCTTTGCAAATTTTGGATTTTTGTTTCCACGGCAACGAAACCAGCGTGTCAATATAATTTCTGACAACCGTTGCCTCTGCGGACATCGGCGACATGAGACGAAGTTTTTTCAGCTCGGATTCTGCTTTTGCCAGCGCTTCCTTGGGCAGGGAAGCTGCCTTTATCTTTCTTTCAATTTCTTCGAGATCTGCGCCATCCTCACCTTCGCCCAATTCTTTCTGAATCGCCTTGACTTGCTCGTTCAGATAATAGTCACGCTGACTCTTCTCCATTTGACGCTTTACTCTGCCACGAATA
The DNA here is from genome assembly GCA_032251195.1 of Nitrosomonas sp. Lineage (GTDB taxonomy): Bacteria > Pseudomonadota > Gammaproteobacteria > Burkholderiales > Nitrosomonadaceae > Nitrosomonas. Next base: position 8,832 of record JAVVEX010000015.1, on the reverse strand, counting down.
CGCTTCTCTACCTGCAGGATATCCAGCTCCGCCTCAAGTAACCCAAGCAGGCGCTCCAGACGCAGGCGTGTATCGAATATCTCGAGAATATTCTGTTTCTGTTCCAGTCTTAATGGTAGATAGGCTGCAACTGTGTCAGCCAGACGCCCTGCTTCATCAATACCGGACAAAGAAGAGAGAATTTCTGTCGGTATTTTTTTATTAAGCTTTACATACTGGTCAAATTGAGAAAAAAGCGTGCGCCGCAACGCTTCTGTTTCCGGGTGATCTGTGTCATCCATTGGTATTTTTTCAACCTTACCGGAAGAAAAATTACCATCGTCACTGAATTCCTTGATGCTCGCACGATAATTTCCCTCTACCAATACTTTTACCGTACCATCAGGCAGTTTCAGCATTTGCAAAATACTTGAAACCGTACAAACCTGGTAAATCTCATCGGCAGCAGGATCGTCCGTTGCCGCTGATCTTTGTGCTACCAGCAAAATATTTTTTCCCGCTTCGGTCGCTGCCTCGAGCGCCTTGATGGACTTTGGTCTTCCTACAAACAGCGGAATCACCATATGCGGAAACACGACCACATCGCGTAATGGCAATAATGGCAGATCAGGGTCACTTGATTCCATATCAATAATATTTTCTGTCATTTTCTCACCCTTATAGGGAACATGATTAGATACAAATTAGATCTCAATCAAGTTATGGCACCTGATTATCAAAAAAACAAGGCTATCTCTATCAAAAAGAGCAGTTCATTATTTATGCCTGTTTCGAGCTTCTGGTCGTTTTGGCATTCTCAGCATAGATTACAATAGGCTGTATATCATCGTTTGCCGAATTGCTGTCAATTACAACTTTCGTTACATTCTTGATAGAAGGCAGATCGTACATAATGTCCAGTAAGATTTCTTCCAGAATGGAACGCAAACCGCGTGCGCCAGCTTTACGTGCCAGCGCCTTCCTGGCGATAGCCAACAGAGCTTGTTCGCGAAACTCCAGCTCGACTCCACCTTCCATATCGAATAACTTGCAATATTGTTTGACCAGCGCATTCTTTGGCTCAACCAGAATTTGAATTAATGCCGGTTCATCGAGCTCACCCAACGTCGCAATTACGGGTAATCGTCCCACAAACTCGGGAATCAAACCAAATTTAATCAGATCTTCTGGCTCAATTCCTCTCAGGATGGTACTAAGCACCTTGCGATCATTCTGCTGGTTGATGTTAGCTCCAAAACCGATTCCACCCTTGTCCGAGCGTTTTTGTATAATTTTTTCAATACCATCAAACGCACCGCCACAAATAAACAGAATATTGGTGGTATCAATTTGAACAAATTCCTGATTGGGGTGCTTACGCCCACCCTGAGGTGGCACCAGTGCGGTTGTGCCCTCAATCAATTTGAGTAGCGCTTGCTGAACGCCCTCACCTGAAACATCGCGGGTGATAGAAGGATTGTCTGATTTTCGTGAAATCTTATCGATCTCATCAATATATACGATACCACGCTGTGCTTTTTCAACATCGTGATTACATTTCTGCAACAGTTTTTGAATAATATTTTCAACGTCTTCGCCAACGTAGCCTGCCTCGGTTAGCGTTGTCGCATCAGCTATTACAAAAGGCACATCCAGTAACCGTGCGAGCGTTTGCGCCAGCAAAGTTTTGCCTGATCCCGTCGGGCCAATTAAAAGAATATTGCTCTTGGCAAGCTCAATTTCGTCACTATCGCGTGATTTGGAGAGCGTACGCAACCGTTTGTAATGATTATAAACAGCGACTGAAAGCGTTTTTTTAGCTGCCTCCTGGCCAATCACATACTGATCCAGTGTTTGATAAATTTCACGTGGGGTGGGTAATCTAGGTTTGGAAAGCTTGTTGGCCGTCTCGCTAACCTGCGTTTCCTCGCGGATGATGTCATTGCAAAGATCAATGCATTCATCACAAATAAATACGGTAGGGCCGGCAATGAGCTTTCTGACTTCGCGCTGACTTTTTCCGCAAAAAGAACAATACAGCATTTTTTCGTCACCTGGTTTTCCAGACATTTTCTACCTCGCTATTATCAAATGTACCATGCTCGTAATAGCATCATTATCACGACTTGCCTGCTATTGCTTCCCTATTCGTCAAGATAGCATCCACCAGCCCATATTTCAACGCTGCTTCTGCACCGAGGAAATTATCGCGATCTGTATCTTTCTCAATTGCCTTGGCTGTCTGACCGGTATGGCTGGCCATAATTTGATTTAATTTTGTCTTCAGATATAAAATTTCTTTGGCATGAATCTCGATATCGGATGCCTGACCCTGAAATCCGCCCATTGGCTGATGAATCATGACACGCGAATTGGACAGGCAAAAGCGTTTACCCTTTGCACCCGCAGTAAGTAACAAAGCACCCATGCTTGCTGCTTGACCGATACAAAGTGTACTGACATCAGGCTTGACAAACTGCATCGTGTCATAAACGGCAAGACCGGCGGTCACCAACCCGCCGGGAGAGTTTATATACAGAAAAATATCTTTCTCAGCACTTTCCGATTCCAGAAACAGAAGCTGCGCAACAATCAAATTGGCTGATTCCTCTGTAACCGGTCCGACCAGAAAAATAATCCGCTCTCTGAGCAGACGGGAATAGATATCATAGGCTCGTTCGCCTCTGCCGCTGCTTTCAATCACCATCGGGATTAAACCCAGGCCGGTAGCGCTCAATGCTGTCTCCTGCTATTCAAATATTGGATTTTCATATACGCTCCATAAATTCGTCAAATGCGACCGTTTCCTCGATTACATTGACCTGACCAAGAGCCCACGATACGACATTGTCCTCCAGCACAACCGGCTCAAAGCTTTTGACTCTGTCGGGCGAGGCATAATGCCAATTGACAACCTGTTCCGGATTTTCATAGTTTTGAGCAAGCATTTCAATATATTGCCTCACCTGCTCCGGCCCGACACTTAATTTGTGCGTATCTATCAACTTGGCGACAATCAACCCCAGCTTAACGCGCCGCTCAGCTTTTTCCGCAAATATTGCTCTTGGGATATCGGCATCATGCTGGTTACGCAGCCCGTTCTCAGCCCGTCCTTTACGGAATTCCTCGATCAGGCTGTCTATTTCTCGCTGAATTAACGCCTGGGGAACTGCCAAGTCAGTTTTATCCAGCAGAGCCCGCATAATTTGCTCCTTAAGCTTGGCACGGGTTCTCTGGAGCACTTCACGCTCAAGATTCGCCTTGATTTCCTCCTTCATTTTACCGAGATCACCATCCGCAACTCCCAGTGATCTGGCGAATTCACCATCTATTTCCGGCAACGTGGCCGCGCTGACCTGATTTAACTTGACCGTAAAAACCACCTTTTTCCCAGCAACTTCCTTACCAGGGTAATCTTCGGGAAAAACCAGATCAAAGCTTTTTTCTTCACCTGCACGCATACCAATAATAGCAGCTTCAAAATCTTTCAACAGACGCCCTTCTCCGAGGAGAAGGCTGTAACCGCTAGCCTGTCCACCCGCAAAATCCTTTCCATCCAACTGGCCGTTATAATCAATATTGACCTGATCACCCGTTTGTGCGGAGCGGTCTGCCGGTTCGAAACTTGCTTGTTGCTTACGCAGAATTTCCAGTGTTTTCTGAATTTCAGCGTCTCCAATGACTAAAACCGGTTTTTTGATTTCGGTGCCACTTATATCCACCAATTCAACATCGGGGTAAATCTCGAAAGTTACGCTGAACGTATAATTATCGCCATCATTTTCCTGATTTTTGGCAGCAAAATGTGGCTGGCCAGCAATATTGAATTTTTCCTTTGTGATAATAGCCGAAAATTCTTTCTGGAGCAGGTCACTCAACACTTCCTGGTGCAGTTGCATCCCATGCTGCTGCGCAACTATTTTCAACGGAACCTTACCAGGGCGAAAACCTTGCAGTTTGATTTTGGGAGCAAGACGTTTGAGTCGACCATCCACTTCGGTTTCTATTTTTTTACGGGGAATAGAGAGCTCAAAACTGCGCTCCAGCGGATTAGTAGTTTCCACTTGTGTTGACATTTAATATTCCTGACAGATTTTAGATATAGATTCAAGCAACATGAAAACCAAGTTAGGTATTTTTCAATATTTTTGGTGCGAAAGGGGGGACTCGAACCCCCACACCTTACGGCGCCAGAACCTAAATCTGGTGCGTCTACCAATTCCGCCACTTTCGCGCGCCTGTTGATCGATCCTGGACATGTTATAGATTTGAGGTACAACCTGCTCTCTGCTACTGTACGACAGCCTCCTGGAAAAATTCAGTTTGCCTTTTCCCGAGCAGCTGATAGACCCGCGCTATAACCAAATGCTGCACACCGCAGCGCAACATTCCGTTGCAATTGGCTGATTATACCTTCTTCTGCTGACAGCTGCTTTCCTGCGCGCCAACCGTTGTAATTTCCTGACAGGCAAATGTTTTACCGCTTACTCTAGCGCTATCCGATCCCATCAGAAAAAGATAGGTTTTCATTAGATCTTCTGGGTAGGGCAATCTGCGATTATCACTTCCCGGGTAAGTCTTGATACGCTGCGGAGAATTTACTGCGCCAGGAATCAACATATTAATACGCAGATTTGGATAAAGCTCCCATTCTTCTGCCTGAATTTTAACCAGAGCCTCTACGCCTGCTTTCGCCACCGCAAACCCTCCCCAATAGGCACTGGGAAAGCGTCCATGTGTTTCGCCGGTCATAATCACGCTGGCATCGGGAGCATCCAAAAGCAAAGGCAGGCAGGCACGAGTCAACTCCGCTGGCGCCAGCAAGTTAACCTGCATCAAGGTTTGCCATTGCTCAAGCTTGTGTTGTGCCAGCGGCATTGCACCGTATGTCCAGGCGGCGTTATGCAGTATCCCGTCAAGACGGCCAAATTGAGTCGCAATTGCATCAGCCAGCGCAGCCGCATTCTCATCTGCGGCTTCCGTCAAATCAAAGGCCAAAATGATTGCGGATGATTTACCTATTGCTTCTATTTCATCATAGACGTTTTCCAGTTTTTCGGTTTTTCGTCCATGCAGGATGACCGCCGCTCCGTGTCTTGCATAGGCAATCGCCGCTGCGCGACCTAGCCCCTGACCCGCGCCTGTCACCAAAATCACGCGGTTTTTGAGTAAGTCCTGATGCGCCTGATAATTATTCAGTATTTCCAATCGAGAAGTATGCGCAGTTATCAATTAAAAAACCATCCTCAGCCGACAATTATAACCACTGGCCGAGGATGGTTCGAGTTTTGTTTTAGCAGAAGCGAATTACATATCCATGCCGCCCATACCACCCATACCACCCATGCCGCCCATGCCACCGCCGGCAGATTCTTCTTTCGGCAATTCCGCAACCATCGCATCAGTGGTCAACAATAATCCTGCAATTGAAGCCGCATTTTGCAATGCCGACCGGGTTACTTTGGTCGGATCCAGCACGCCCATGGCAACCATGTCACCATATTCGCCGGTCGCAGCGTTGTAACCGAAATTACCGGATTCATTCTTAACCTTGTTAACAACTACAGAGGCTTCCTCTCCGCAATTTGTCACGATCTGACGCAATGGTTCCTCTACCGCGCGCATCACAATTTTGATACCGGCATCCTGATCATGATTATCACCTTTTACCTTGCTGACCGCATCGATTACACGAATCAAGGCAACACCACCACCAGCCACAATGCCTTCTTCAACTGCTGCGCGGGTTGCGTGCAGCGCGTCCTCGACACGCGCTTTTTTCTCCTTCATCTCCATTTCAGTTGCCGCGCCCACCTTGATCACCGCAACACCACCGGCCAGCTTGGCGACACGCTCCTGGAGTTTTTCCCGGTCATAATCGCTGCTTGCGTCTTCAATTTGCGCACGAATCTGTGCAACACGTGCCTCAATTGATTTGCTGTCACCAGCGCCATCAATAATGGTTGTATTCTCCTTGCCGATCTCAATACGTTTAGCGCGACCAAGGTCTTCAAGCGTCAATTTTTCCAGCGACAGGCCAACTTCTTCCGCAATGACGGTACCACCCGTCAAAATAGCGATATCTTCCAGCATGGCTTTACGACGATCACCAAATCCAGGCGCTTTAACCGCACAGGTTTTGAGTATACCGCGAATATTATTGACCACCAGAGTCGCCAGTGCTTCGCCATCCACATCCTCAGCAATGATCAATAAAGGTTTCCCGGCTTTGGCTACCTGTTCCAGGACGGGCAGCAAGTCACGAATATTCGATATTTTTTTATCGTGCAGCAACACAAAAGGATCGTCCAGTAACGCAGTCTGCTTGTCTGCGCTGCTGACAAAATAGGGTGAGAGATACCCGCGATCGAATTGCATTCCTTCAACAACATCGAGTTCATTTTGCAGACCCGAGCCATCTTCAACCGTGATGACGCCTTCCTTGCCAACTTTATCCATGGCAGCGGCGATGGCTTCACCAATTTCGGTATCCGAGTTGGCTGAAATACTGCCAACCTGGGCAATTTCTTTGTTTGTCGTACAGGGTTTGGATTGTGTTTTTAGCGCGGCAACTGCTGCGATCACCGCCTTATCAATCCCCCGTTTCAGATCCATAGGGTTGATGCCAGCAGCAACATAACGCATACCTTCCTTGACAATCACCTGCGCCAGGACAGTAGCCGTTGTTGTACCGTCACCAGCGGTGTCCGAAGTTTTGCTGGCAACTTCCTTAACCATTTGTGCGCCCATGTTTTCGAATCTGTCTTTCAATTCGATTTCCTTGGCTACCGACACCCCATCCTTGGTAATGGTAGGCGCGCCATAGGAGCGCTCCAATACAACATTCCGCCCTTTGGGACCCAATGTAACTTTAACTGCGTCCGCCAGGACATTGACACCATTGACCATGGCGTGACGTGCATTATCGCCAAACTTAACTTCTTTTGCAGACATATTTATTCTCCTGATTTCAGTTGGTTATTTAACTATAATTGTCTATTGGCCTTCGATCACACCCATAATGTCTTCTTCGCGCATCACCAGCAGTTCTTCGCCTTTTACTTTCACGGATTGACCTGCGTATTTACCAAAAAGAACCTTGTCACCGACTTTGACTTCCAGCGGACGGACTTCACCTTTATCATTCGCCTTGCCTTTACCCACGGCGATAATTTCACCCTGATCCGGTTTTTCAGCCGCTGTATCAGGAATTACAATCCCCGATGCCGTCTTGCGTTCTTCTTCGAGCCGTTTAACAATTACACGGTCATGCAAAGGGCGTATATTCATGAACATTTCTCCTGAGTTTGTTAACAATTTGATAGAAATATATTAAATCGAGCGCCACATTCTCGGCTGAGTATCAGCCGGTTGGATAGGTATCGTTATTGGCACTCAACACCAACGAGTGCTAATAATAGTGGTTATAACAAGGAATTTCAACCCCATGAGCAATAAAAAATTATCTTCACGCAGTGATCAGGCTGTCTGGCACCCCTGTACGCAGATGAAAGATAATGAAAGATTTCCTCTTCTTGCAATTACAAAAGGGATCGGTGCATGGTTGTACGATCAAGACGGCAACCGTTACCTGGATACAATAAGTTCCTGGTGGGTCAATCTCTTTGGTCATTGCAATCCCCGCATCAACGCAGCGATTATTGATCAACTGGGGAAAATTGAGCATGTCTTGCTGGCAGGCTGCACGCATGAGCCGGTTGTGCTGCTATCTGAACGATTAGCCAAATTAGCGCCAGGTGACCTGGGTCACTGTTTTTATGCCAGCGATGGCGCCAGCGCGACTGAAATTGCGTTGAAAATGAGCTTTCAGTACTGGCAGCAATGCGGCTCCCCCACCAAAAAGAATTACATCAGCCTGCAAAATGGCTATCACGGCGAAACTCTCGGGGCTTTATCAGTAACAGATGTACCATTATTCAAACAAACCTATGCGCCGCTACTACTCCCCAGCATAACTGTACCCACACCTGACTGGCGCCAGGCCATAAACGATGAAACTCCGTATGATTGCGCTCTGCGTGCAGCAGCGGCATTAGAACAGCGTCTTGAACAACACCACGCCGAAATAGCCGCATTGATTCTGGAACCGCTTGTACAAGGCGCGATTGGCATGGGCATGTATCACCCCGTCTATTTGGAGCGCGCCCGCCAGCTATGTGACAGATACCAGGTTCATCTGATTGCCGACGAAATCGCCATTGGCTTTGGTCGCACCGGAACGATGTTTGCCTGCGAACAGGCATCGATCACGCCAGATTTTCTCTGCCTGGCGAAAGGGTTGAGTGGCGGTTATTTGCCACTCTCGGTCGTGATGACAACAAATAACATCTACGCAGCATTTTATGATGACCTTACCAGCAAAGCATTTCTGCATTCCCACTCCCATTCCGGCAATGCGCTTGCCTGTCGCGCAGCACTGGCGACACTCGATATTTTTGAGCAGGATAATGTTCTTGCGAGCAATGCAGTAAAAACCAGGCTTCTCAATCAATATCTGCAGCCAGTAAAAACCCATCCCAAGGTAGAGAATTTCCGGAATTGCGGCATGATCTGGGCTTTTGACGCCCGAGATCCAGTGGCAAACTTTGCCAATCGTTTTGCGCAACTGGGATTGAAACAACAACTGCTGATCCGCCCGATCGGGCGTACGGTTTATATCATCCCGCCTTATATTCTTGAAGAAAACGACATACAACTCATTGCAAATGGAATACTACAAATTCTCGATCAACTGACAGTGTCATAGCTTGACAAGCCTAGGGGCTGTTGACATTTCACATAGGTAGCCACAGGTATCCACATGCTATGGCCACCATACTTTCGTAATTTCGC
>JAVVEX010000014.1:0-25328 GCA_032251195.1 Nitrosomonas sp. | reverse complement strand
AATATCACACCAACTTTCTGTTTTTTATCAGCTCTTGGGAAAACAAGGCAATTTCAACAATTAATTGTGACATAGCCTTTATTTTAATTGTCAATTAGAAGGAAACCCTATGCAAATTCATGTTTATGATACTTATGTTAAGGCCAATGATGGCCATGTCATGCATTTTGATGTATTCACAGATATAAAGGATGGCGAGAAAGCCGTCGAGTATGCCAAGCAATGGCTTGCATCAATCGGAGAGCAAAATTCGACGGTTACCAGCGAAGAATGTCGTTTTTGCCATACTCAGGCTGCTCCTGAAGAAGTAACTGAGGCGATCAGGCAGAACGGTTATTACATTTATAAAATGGAAGGATGTCGCTAACGATTTCGAGGTATGGGGTAATGAAAAAAAATCTAATTAACGTATTGAGTTTTTTAACTTCTCTAGTAATGGCCATCGGACTGGTTCATGCGGCCGAGCCTAAAAATATTGGCGAGTTTGGTGACTGGACTGCTTATTTGTACATGGAAGATAACAATAAAGTCTGTTATATGGTCAGCAAGCCCAAAAAACAGGAAGGTGATTATGCAAAACGCGGTGATGTTTTTGCGCTGATCACACACCGGCCTGCCGAGAAAAGCACAAATGTGTTCAGTTTTGTTGCTGGTTATCCTTATAAAGCCGACAGCGAAGTAAATGTCAATATTGGCCGGCAGGATTTCAGGTTGTTTACCCAGAATGAAACCGCTTGGGCTACAGATGCAGCAACAGATAATCGATTGGCTACGGCAATTCGGAGTGGCAGCGCTATGATTATCAAAGGCACATCAGCCAAGGGAACACCCACAACGGATACTTTTGGGCTAAAAGGTTCGTCTGCCGCGCATGCGGCAATCAGTAAAGAATGTGGTATAAAGTAGACTTTTGGGGGGCACAACGCCATGACCGAAAAACTGACGATCTACTATAAACCAACCTGTAGCAAATGCCGTGCAGCGCTGGATATTCTCAATGAGAGTAACGAGGTGTTTGACCGCGTCGATTATTATGAATCTCCATTGACGGTGGCGGCATTGCGTGAGCTTGTTCAGAAGCTGGCTATTCCTGCCAGAGGGTTGTTACGCCAGAATGAGCTGCTTGCCAAGGGGACGGAATCAATGGATGATGAGGCATTGTTACGGCTGATGGCGGAACATCCCGACTTGATTCAGAGACCGATAGTCGTGCGTGGAAACCGGGCGATATTAGGACGCCCACCAGAAAATATCAAACGATTACTTGATTAGAGTTGAGTCGGGCAGCAAATGTATGCATTTGTTGCCCGACATCAAGCGTTATGTTTATCCAGCGGAGACTTTTTTTGCGCCGCGTGCAGGTAGTTTTTCCCTGATTCTGGCAGATCTGCCCGATCTTTCTCTTAAATAATAGAGTTTAGCGCGCCTGACGGCACCACGTCGTTTGACCTCCATACTGGCGATCAGCGGCGAATAAGTTTGGAAGGTACGTTCTACCGCTTCGCCACTGGAAATTTTTCTAACAATAAAGGAAGAATTCAGCCCACGATTCCGCTTGGCAATTACAACGCCTTCAAAAGCCTGAATGCGTTTGCGCTCGCCTTCTATCACGTTGACATTGACAACGATAGTGTCACCCGGGGAAAAATCCGGAATGACCTTGCCGAGCCTTTCAATTTCCTCAAATTCCAGTTGTGCGATTAGATTCATGTCGTCTTTACTCCTGTTTATAATTATGTTTGCAAGTGAACAGCAATTTTTTTGCTTGTCGTCGCAGAAAGCGGTTGCTGAAAATTTATGTTATCGAACCTTGATTTTTTTGGGCAAGCTTGAACTCTTCCAGTAATGATTTTTCTCGATCAGGCAGTCCGTCTGGATATTTCTTTATTAGTAAATCCGGTCGTTTCAACCAGGTTACGCCAAGTGATTGCTGCAATCTCCAATGTTCTATCCTGGCGTGGTCTCCTGTGAGCAATATCCCTGGAACAGACTGCTCCCGATATATTTCGGGACGCGTGTACTGAGGGTATTCAAGTAGCCCATCGGTCAGGGAATCCTGATTGGCTGATTCAGCATCCCCGAGCGCGCCTGGCAACTGTCTGACAATTGCATCAATTATTACCATGGCTGCGAGTTCACCGCCGGAAATGACGTAATCACCAATCGAGAGTTCTTCGTCTACATGTTGTGCAATAAAACGTTCGTCCACCCCTTCATATCGACCACATACCATGGTTAATCCATTCATGGAGGCCAGCTGTATGATTTTAGCATGATCAATACGTTTGCCTTGCGGCGATAAATAAATAACGCTGGTCTCTTCGGTATTCGTATTAACGTTCTGACATCGCTTTGCATCTGTAATTGCCAGATCCAGCGGCTCTGGCATCATGACCATGCCTGCACCTCCTCCGTAGGGCGCGTCATCTACCTTGCGATAGTGATTGTTGGCATAATCACGCGGATTCCAAGTACGTAAGTGATAGATATTTTTTTTATAGGCCCTTCCTGTTATGCCAAACTGGGTGACCGCATCCAGCATGCCAGGTAACAGCGTGATAACATCAAACTCGAAAGCCAAGGCGCCTCATCATTAATAGTCTGCTTCCCAGTCAACCATGATTTTTCCGGATGACAGATCGACGTTGATAATGACCTGATCTATAAATGGAATAAGTAATTCCTGCTTACTTCCTGGCGATCTCACCTGTAACGCATCATTTGCGCCCGTTTCCAGCAGGCCGGTTACTTGACCGAGCACCACTCCTTTCAGGTTAATGATGTCAGCGCCAATCAGATCCGCCCAGTAATATCCCTCTTCGCCGTTTTCTGGCAGTGCGGGTAAATGGCTTCTGGGTACCGCTATTTGTTGTCCTGTTAATGTCGATGCGCTTGTGCGATCGTTGTATTCTCTGAGTTTAACAATTACATGCTTGCCAGAAACAGAAAAACTTTCGGGGTGGCGTGCAACCCAGTCCTCATCTTGTTTGCCAAACCACCAGACAGGATAATCACATAAGCCATCACTTTTTTCGGTGTGACTGATCACCTTGATTTCTCCCATAATCCCGTGAGGATTACTAACATGGCCTAATATCACCATGTTTGCATCTGTTGTTTTTTCAGTTGACGGTGTACCAGGATCAACTTTGCGGTTGTACGTTTTGCTGTTTACCAAACTGTTTTACAAGTCTTGAAACGGTATCTGACAACTGGGCGCCCTGAGATTGCCAATAGGTCAGACGATCCATGTGAATTCTTAAGCTGTCTTCCCCGCCTGTTGCTCTTGGGTTGTAGAACCCGACACGCTCGATAAACCTGCCATCCCGTCTTGAGCGGGAATCCGCTACCACCATATTGTAAAAAGGACGCTTCTTGGCACCGCCTCTTGCCAACCTTACTATTACCATAATACCTCTTGTTATATTATGAACACTTTATAAAAAGTCATATTTGCGCAATGCCAATGCGATGGCGTGCTTTAAAAACCGCATGGCACATGATACGTCAACATTCACTGTTTGTCCGTATCCAGTACCACTCCGTCAGTCTTGTTTCAAACTTTAAATTTTGCGGAGCGCTTTCTATTTCTTGAATACTTAAACCCGCTATTTTATGGTACTTTAGCGGAAATTAGCAAGCTATAAATCAAATTGTGTTTGTAGTGATTGTGATGAAAATCTATACGCTTTTACTCAAGGGCATTTCTAAAAATTCAGGGTTTTAAATAGGACAAGGCAGACACAAAAAATATTAACACGGCATATGATTGATATGTAAGGAGATATTTTTGTAAATAACGATATATTATAACGAAACATAGATTTTTAGAGATGCCCCAAGGCAAGAATATACAGGATCGTGAATGGATTCAATTAAGCATGAAAAACGATGAAAATAACGCAAGATGACGTGGACGCTGATTCCGCTCGGGACAGCACTCCGGCAGCATTGCTTGCTGAGGCTAACCGGTGCGTGGCTTGCGGATTGTGCTTGCCGCATTGTCCAACTTATCACTTGACGCTGTCCGAAGCAGATTCTCCGCGAGGGCGTATTGCGCTGATGAGTGGTGTGGCGGCTGACCGTATTCCAATGAACGATCGGTTTGTACAGCATATGGAAAGATGTCTGACCTGTCGCGCTTGCGAATCTGCCTGTCCAAGCCAAGTGAATTATGGTCGATTGATTGATGCGGCGCGTGTGATGATCCGGCAAAAAACTGTATCGCAAGGCAACAGTATTGCCAAGGAAAGTGCGGCAGGTGAGGACATTTCAGGCAAGACAAAAAATAGATTGCGGTTTTTTCTGGAGCAGGAGCTGATTGCCAAGCCATCGCGCTTCGACACGCTGCGTCCATGGGTACGTTTGTTGGTTAAAAGTGGCTTGTTAACAAGACTGTTGCGATTGGAGTTTGTTAAGCAGAATATGCTGTTGCAGGCACAGTCATTTTTGGTAACACGGGATTTACCGGGGTACCGGTGGCGGCAGCGATATCCCGCCAAAGGCGTATCACGTGGCGAAGTCGGGTTGTTTCTGGGCTGTATGGCGAGGATCAGTGACTCAGAAACCCTGCTTGCGGCTATAAAGTTACTGACGCAATTGGGTTATACCGTGCATGTGCCGAAAGCGCAGACCTGTTGTGGAGCATTGCATCAGCACAGTGGGCGCGTGGATGAAGCCGCTGATTTTGCCAGATGTAACCGACAGGCTTTTTCTGGCCTGAACATTCAGGCTGTCATTAGCACCGCTTCGGGCTGCGGCGTGCAATTACTGGAACATGCTGCACAGGGCAAGGCAGATGACTTGCATGTGCCGGTACTGGATATTAGTCAGTTTCTTGCGCAACAGGATTGGGATGGACTCGGATTCTTTAGACCCTTGCGGAAAAAGGTTATGGTGCATGAGTCTTGCACGTTGCGTAATGTACTGCATGCGGCTGATCTGAATTACGCACTGCTGGCGCTTATTCCCGAGCTTGAGATAACGCCACTGGAAGGCAACGAACGATGCTGCGGTGCGGCGGGCACGTATTTTCTGGATCAACCCGAATTTGCTGGAGCGCTGCTTGACCCGAAGGTGGCTGCGTTGGAAAATTCGGGAGCTGATTACCTGGCCACAGCCAACATTGGCTGTGCAATGCACATTAGCAATGGCTTGCTGAAAAAAGGTGCAAGCATTGAAGTTTTGCATCCGGTGACGTTGCTTGCGCGACAAATGTGTTTACAATAGCGAATGAAATAACTGTTATTCAAGTCAAAACAAGCATCACGCAGAAGGAGAATAATCATGCTACAGATAGACAAATTAATCATCGGGTTTGATAACGCCTTGCGTACGTTAACAGTCCCGGCGAATACGCTGAGATCTGTGCCAGGCAGGCATTTGCCGGAAAACGAATTAAGTGCGCATGAGAAGCAGCAATCCGCAGCGTTGATGCGAGTCAATCATGTTGGTGAAGTATGCGCCCAGGCGCTTTATCAGGGGCAAGCGCTTACCGCGCGTGACGGGGGTGTTCAAGAGGCATTGAGTCAGGCTGCCCGGGAAGAAACCGAGCACCTTGCCTGGACAGAGCAACGTATCGCCGAGCTTGGTGGACGCAAAAGTTTGTTAAACCCCGTCTGGTATGGCGGATCATTCATGCTTGGACTGGTTGCTGGCGCGCTTGGTGATAAATGGAATCTAGGTTTTCTGGCTGAGACAGAGCGTCAGGTTGAGGCGCATCTGACTGATCATTTGGAGCGACTGCCTTATCAGGATGAACGCAGTCGTGCGATTGTGACACAAATGAAAACAGATGAAGCCTGTCACGCCAGCATGGCTGTTGCGCATGGTGGAAAAGAATTACCACTGCCAGTCAGATTTACCATGCAGCTAAGTGCTAAAGTGATGACGCGTACGGCTTATTGGGTCTAACATTCTTTTTTGAAGGAAGTCATTGCAATGGAAAACGTCAATCTGACAGATCATTTTCTGATCGCCATGCCGAACCTTGAAAACTCGTTCTTTGCCAAAACTCTGACTTATATTTGCGAGCACAATGAAGAAGGCGCGTTGGGTCTGGTAGTTAACCGGCCAACCGATATTTCAGTTGAAAAATTATTACAACATCTTGGTATCTCGCCGGGGGAGCTAAAGGCAGGTTCATTGCCTGTTTTGCTGGGCGGGCCGGTTCAGGTTGATGGCGGCTTTGTTCTGCATCAGCCTGTGGGATCATGGGAATCCACGCTGTCTACCAATGCCACGACCGGCCTGACCGCATCAATTGATATTTTACAGGCAGTTGCCTATCACCGGGGGCCGGAAAAAATGCTGGTTACACTGGGTTATGCCGGTTGGGCTGCCGGGCAGCTTGAGGAGGAGCTTGCACAAAATGCATGGTTAACTGTACCGGCCTCGACAGAAATCTTATTTGAAATGTCGTCCGAGGAAAGGTTGCCTGCTGCAATGCAGCTACTGGGTATCGATTTTTGTCATTTATCCAGTCAGGTTGGTCATGCCTGATGTTTTGCATTTTAGGAAAACAAACAAACGAACTGCCGAAGAATTCGGGTGGTATGCATGTTATCCGGTACTGTGCTGGCTTTTGATTTTGGCGAACGGCGCATTGGAGTGGCGGTCGGGGAGTATGAGCTGCGATTGGCGCACCCGCTGACCACAATCGATGCCATCGTGACCAATTTGCGCTTCGATATAATCGCCAGCTTGATTGAGGAGTGGCAGCCCGTTTTGCTGGTTGTCGGATTATCGGTACATGCCGATGGCGCAAAGCAACCACTAACATCGCTATGTCAGCGTTTTTCCAGGCGATTGCAGGGGCGTTTCAAACTCCCGGTTGTGCTGGTCGATGAACGCTATACCACCATTACTGCTCGTTCTGCCTTGCAGGAGGCGGGTATAATAGGCCGCAAGCAGCGCGTCATGATCGATCAAGTTGCTGCACAACATATTCTTCAATCTTTTTTTGATTCACCTGATGCTTCTTCCTGACGCTGAACAACTACTAGCCAGGCTGATTGAGCGTTTGCAGCCTGTTATTGCCGCTGATACGGTCATTGTCGGCATCCATACCGGGGGTGTCTGGGTCGCGCAGCGTATTCATGATGCATTACATTTGTCTACGCCGATGGGTGTGTTGGATATTTCCTTTTATCGGGACGATTACAGCAAAATTGGTTTGCATCCACAGGTGAAACCCTCTGAGCTTCCTTTTAACGTAGAAAACAGTAAAATCCTGCTGGTGGACGATGTACTCCTTACCGGTAGAACCGTGCGTGCTGCTGTAAATGAATTATTTGATTACGGACGTCCGGCCTGTATTCATTTGGCTGTATTGGTTGACCGGGGAGGGCGGGAGTTGCCGATCAATCCGCAGTATGCTGCCGCAGAATTGTCCCTGCCACAAAACAGCATGCTGGAACTCAAACGAAATGAAAGCGGCAGGTTAAGTTTGGAATTACGTCTGTCTGCCACAGAAGATGAGGCATGATCGGATGCTGAACCACAAATAACTCAAGCTTATGAGCAGACATCCGCAGTTGAATGCCAATGGTGGGTTGCAGCATCTGTTAACGACAGAAGGACTGTCCGTAACTATTCTGCAACAAATACTCGATACAGCGGAATCGTTTGCAGGCGTTACCGAGCGCGACGTCAAAAAGATTCCGCTGCTGCGTGGTAAATCGGTATTCAACCTGTTTTTCGAACCAAGTACTCGCACACGTACAACTTTTGAGATTGCAGCCAAACGGCTTTCCGCCGATGTGATCAATATGAATATGGCTGTTTCCTCGCAAACCAAGGGCGAGACGCTGCTGGATACAGTCGATAATCTGGCAGCCATGCATGCCGACATTTTTGTGGTGCGTCACAATTCAAGTGGTGCCGCGCATCTGATTGCTCGCCATGTACGTCCTGAAATCCACGTAATCAACGCTGGGGATGGCTGGCACGCCCATCCCACACAGGCATTGCTTGATGTGTTTACGATTCGCCGTTACAAGCAGGATTTTCATGCACTGCGCATTGCCCTTATTGGTGATATTCTGCATTCGCGCGTGGCGCGATCCCAGATTCATGCGTTGACAACCCTGGGTGTGCCCGAGATTCGCGTGATTGCCCCCAAAACCTTATTGCCAGCAAAAATCGAACGCCTGGGAGTACACGTTTATCATGATATGTCGCAAGGTCTGAAAGATGTTGATGTGTTGATGATGCTGCGATTACAGCACGAGCGCATGCAATCCGCGCACCTGCCAAGCAGCGAAGAATATTTCAAGTATTACGGGCTGACACCTCAAAAACTCGCGCTGGCCAAAGCAGATGCAATCGTAATGCATCCTGGTCCGATGAATCGTGGGGTTGAGATTGATTCCGATGTTGCGGATGGCTCTCAATCCGTGATTTTGCCACAAGTAAATTTTGGTATTGCTGTGCGTATGGCGGTTATGTCAATACTCGCTGGTACTCAAAGTTAATTTTTATGAAAATTTGTATCCAGAATGGGCGATTGATCGATCCTGAAAATAGGATTGATCATGTTCATGATATTTTTCTGGCTGATGGCAAAATCGTTTCAATAGGCTCACAGCCTGATGGCTTCCATGATTGTCAAAGGATCAGCGCCAGCGGTCTGATTGTTTGCCCGGGGTTGGTTGATCTGGCTGCCCGGTTGCGAGAACCGGGTCTCGAATACATGGCCACGCTGGAATCGGAACAGGAGGCAGCTGTTGCTGGCGGAGTGACCAGTCTCGCCTGTCCACCTGACACTGATCCACCACTGGATGAGCCCGGGCTGGTGGAAATGCTCAAGCATCGCGCACGTAACCTTGACCGGGCACAGGTCTATCCGGTAGGCGCGTTGACACAAGGGCTGAAAGGCGAGCAACTGACTGAAATGGCAGAGTTGCACGATGCTGGCTGCGTTGCGTTTAGCCAGGCGGATGCGCCTATTGCCAATCTGCATGTATTGATGCGCGCCATGCAATATGCCGCCACCTTTGGGTTCAAGGTATGGTTACGCCCGCAGGATTATCATCTTTCTAATCATGGCGTCGCCCATGATGGCGAAGTTTCAACCCGTCTGGGGTTGCCTGTAATTCCCGTGTGCGCAGAAACGATTGCACTGGCCAATATTCTCGCGCTGATGAAAGAGACGGGTGTCAGCGTACATTTTTGCCGTGTCTCCAGTGCGGCAGGGGTAACGATGCTACGTGTCGCTAAACAGCAGGGGTTGCCATTGACGTGTGATGTCGGAATTCATCACGTCCATCTCATTGATATGGATATCGGGTTTTTTGATGCCAATTGCCATCTGATTCCTCCTCTCAGAAGTTTTGAAGATCGTAATGCGTTGCGTGCTGGATTGCTGGATGGAACAATTGATGCCATCTGTTCGGATCATGCACCAATGGATGATGACGCCAAACTGGTTCCGTTTGCCCAGGCCGCGCCGGGGGCGACTGGCCTTGAATTGCTCCTGCCGCTGACGCTAAAATGGGCACGTGAGGCGCGCCTGCCGCTGATCGAAGCTCTGGCGCGTATCACAAACCACCCTGCGCGTATTCTGGATATAGATGGCGGACGGCTGACCGTAGGTGCACGCGCGGACTTATGTGTGTTTGACCCGGAGTGCGATTGGGTAGTAACGCCGCATATGCTGAAAAGTTTGGGAAAAAACACGCCGTTTGTTGGCGCGGAATTGTGTGGACAGGTCAAGTTTACCTTTATTGCCGGACACCTCGTCTATCGCAGATGACGCAGAGATGTTCATGATACTTATTTTCAATACAATTATTAACCATACACATACTGGATGATCTATGGAAAACCCGTTACTTGATTTTTCCGGCCTGCCACGCTTCGAGGCTATCCGCAACGAATATATTTCACCGGCAATCGATGAGCTGTTACGCGATTGTCACTCAGTTGTGGAGGCTGCTAAAAAAGCCACAATCCCACCGGACTGGCAGGATTTTGTGCAGCCGATGGTTGATGCCAATGAGCGTCTGTCGCGTGCCTGGGGACAGATTGCACATCTGAACGCTGTGGTGAATACGCCAGAACTGCGTGAAATCTATAACGCCAACTTGCCACGTATTACTCAATACTATGTTGGGTTATCCCAGGATGCAGTCTTGTTTTCCAAATTCAGACAACTGCATGAGAGCACAGAATTCAATAATCTGAGCCAGGCACGCAAAAAAATCATCGAAAACCAGCTGCGTGATTTTCGTCTTGGTGGTGCGGAGCTGTCGCCTGCCGATAAAACCAGATTCATGCAGATTCAGGAAGAGCTGTCGGCGTTAAGCGCCAAATTCAGTGATCACCTGCTCGACGCAACCAATGCTTTTTCCTTATTGATCAGTCATGAGGAGCAACTTGCGGGCATACCGGCGGATGCGTTGCAGGCAGCCAGGCAAGCAGCGCAAGATGATCCGGCGATTGCTGCGACCCAGGGCTGGAAATTTACCCTGCATGCGCCTTCTTATTTGCCTGTCATGCAGTATGCACATAATCGGGAACTGCGCGAGCAAATGTATCGTGCCTATGCTACACGTGCCAGTGAACTCGAAACACTGGCTGAAGGTGAAGCCAGTCGTGACAATATGCCACTGATCGAACAGATCTTACAGCTACGCCAGGAAGAAGCCCGGTTACTGGGCTATGATTGTTACGCACAGGTTTCACTCGCGCCTAAAATGGCGCAGACGCCGCAGCAGGTACTGGATTTTCTCAATGAGCTGGCTGTCAAGGCAAAACCTTATGCCGCAAAGGATTTGGCTGAACTCAAACAGTTTGCTGCGGAGAAGCTGAAGATTGACCAGCTGAACGCCTGGGATATCGCTTATGTCAGCGAGAAACTTCGTATTGAGCGCTATGCATTTTCCGACCAGGAAGTCAAACAGTATTTCCCTGAAAACAGAGTGCTGCCAGGAATGTTAAAACTGGTTGAATCGCTTTACGGTATTCGTATTCAGGAGGCATGCCAGCCTGTGCAGCGCTGGCACGAGACAGTCAAACTCTTTGATATTGCTGATAGCAAAGGAGATCTTATCGGGCAGTTCTACCTGGATTTGTATGCCCGTCCTGGCAAGCGTGGGGGTGCCTGGATGGATGACGCAATCACACGTCGTCGTATCGATGTACCGGAAATTGGCCGATCGGAAACCCAGACACCGGTTGCTTATCTCACCTGTAATTTTTCTGGCCCGGTAACGATGGATGGGCACTTGCGTCCGGCCGTGTTTACGCATGATGAAGTGATCACGCTTTTTCATGAGTTTGGTCATGGCCTGCATCATTTACTGACCCAAATCGACGAATTGGGTGTTTCTGGCATTAACGGCGTGGAGTGGGATGCCGTCGAGCTGCCCAGCCAATTTATGGAGAACTTTTGCTGGGAATGGGATGTACTGTGTGACATGACCGCACATGTGGAAAGCGGGATCCCGCTGCCATGTGCATTATTCGATAAAATGCTTGCCGCCAGAAATTTTCAGAGTGGCCTGCAAACCTTGCGCCAAATCGAATTTGCATTGTTTGATATGCATCTGCATACCGATTTTGACCCTCAGAGCACCCGAACTGTTTTACAGCAGCTGGATAAAATACGCCGTCAAGTGGCGGTCATTATCCCGCCGGAGTTCAACCGTTTTCCGAACAGCTTCGCGCATATTTTTGCAGGCGGATACGCCGCTGGTTACTACAGCTATAAATGGGCGGAGGTTTTGTCTGCTGATGCGTACAGCATGTTTGAGGAGAACGGCCTGGGGCAGGTGATCAACCAGCAAACTGGTGCACGCTTCTGGAACGAAATCCTCGCGGTGGGTGGCAGCCGTCCTGCACTGGAGTCATTTATTGCCTTTCGGGGGCGAGAACCCAAGATAGATGCATTGCTGCGCCATCATGGTATGGCGATGTGATGTTCGCGTAGGGAGATGCCCGTCAGGGCTTCCGGAGGTTCCGGAAGCCCTGATTTCAGGTAGATGCAGGGTTATTGCTGTGCGGACTTGTCAGTCAGGGATTCCAGGAAAGCCTTTACATCACGAATAAATCCGTGACCAACTTCCTGACCAAGTTGATGCTTTGCCATTAAGCGAATGGCTTCTTCCAATGTGGCAACTGATCCATCATGAAAATACGGTGCTGTTCTCGCGACATTGCGCAAGCCTGGAACCTTGAATACATGTTTATCGTTCTCAATGTTGGTAACCTCGTAACGTCCGAGATCAGCCGTTTCATAAGGTTCAATCAGGCCAATTTTTTTGAAGGAGTTGCCTCCAATGGCAACGCCATTGTGGCAGGTGGCGCACCCAATCTGGATAAACTTATGTAGTCCCTTTTTCTCGACTTTGGATAGTGCCCCATCCTCACCATTGAGAAAGTCATCAAAACGCGATGGTGTCAGCAATGTACGTTCAAAAGCACCGATTGCCACTCCGATATTATTGTAATTAAATGGATATTTCTGGTCACTGAACGCTTCGGAAAATAGCTTCTGATAGACATCGATTGCCTTGAGTTTTTTGACAACAGTTCCCTTGTCGGGCATTCCCATTTCAATCGGGTTCAGAATTGGACCCAACGCCTGTTCTTCAACATCGCGGGCGCGGCCATCCCAGAATTGCGCTATATGGAGCGCGGCATTCATAGTGGTGGGTGAGTTTCGGTTGCCGCGTCTGCCGTCATGGCCGGGAGAAGTGGGTTCGTTATCTACGCCAAAATTTTCAAGACCATGACAGGAGTTGCAGGAAATTTTATTATTAATAGAGAGTCTCGGATCCAGATACAGCATTTTCCCCAGTTTAATCAACGCAGCATTCTTTTGCTCGTCAATAATTGATTCCGGTAGCGATTCAAAGTATTGTTTGAGACTGGTTTTATCCAGTCCGTGACCATGACCGCCCCCATGCATTTTACCGCCATGATCGCCATGTCCTTGATGACCTGTATGGGCGCCCCTGCCATGCATTCCGGCGCAATCATGGTCATGTTGACCACACGCATGATCAGCGCTATCTTCAGCTGTGGCTTCAGCAGAATGAGCGCCTTCGGCAGCATCGTCATTAGTTGAGTCTGATGCATCTGATGCATCATTTTCAACTGTCACATCAACATTTTTAGCTTCATGGCGATGCGCTGAGTTGGTCTGGATGTCTTCCTCATGTGTGTCATTTTCCTGCGCAAAAGCGTGAAAACTAAAAAACATAGCGATAAATATAATAAATTTCATTGAACTCTCCATTGGCTAATTTAAAACAAATAAGGTCATGGCTTATGGCTGCGGTTTAAAAATCAGACGTATATTCTTTTAATGATGGTTATGTTGATTTTTTGCATCAGTACCATGCCCACTGTGATGCATCTTCATATTTTTTAGTTTTGCGAGCTGTTCTTCGGTCAGAATATTATGTATGGCTTTACGCTGGGTGATGCGTTTTTCAGCGAGATTATTAATCGCATCGGCATGATCCCTAGCGTGTTTACGCAGTGTATTATCATCTGTATCAATCCTTGCACCTGCTTTTCGGAGTGCGTTCATGCTACTGTGAGCTTGCTTCATGATCTCTCTGTTTTCTTTGGCATTTTTTAGGCGAAGGCGGATAATTTTTCCCAGTTGTTCGTCTGTCAACTCGAGTGCATCGGCATGTGAGGCGATCATATCGGCATAATTTATCTGCTGTTTTTTATGCCGGTTACCATGTTGTTCCTGTTCTTTATGACCAACACATTTATTTCCAGCTTTGTTATCGTGCTTGCTTCCGCTTTCGGTATCCGCGTGCTGATCATGTGCTTGCGCAAGTAACAGTTTTTGGCTGGTTGCGGCGGAGAGGCTGCTGTTTTCTGCTGCGATCAGTGGCGTTACTGCAAAAGTAATGGCGCAGGTGATAGTCATCAAGAAAAATTTTTGTCTGTTCATGATCCGATCTCCAGGATTTATAAATTAAATATGCTAGCGAATTCCAAGTATCAGTCCTGTTCTGTAGTTCTCTATATTGTCTTTCGTACGTGACCCGGGATTTATTTTAGTACCCGTTTTTAATGTGGCTATGACAAACCTTGGTTTCCAAGTTGGTCACTTATTATAGACTGAAGCGTACCATTAAAATTCAGATTCAGATTCAGAAATAGAGGGAGAGGATGCTCTAATTTCACTTTGCCGGATTACTTCAATCCGCTGGGCAGAAGGTTATTTGCGCTAATGTTGTCGCCAGGCCAAATGCGGTATGAAGATATTGCTCTTCCAACGAAAAGATAAAAATGACAATAAATACGCACTAAACGCTTCTGGAAGGCGCTGCTGGAAAATCTGAGGAGTTGTTTTCTGGTATCGATACGACATTATCGTGATTCACAGCTGTGAATCAAGTGGTTGCGGGGGCAGGATTTGAACCTGCGACCTTCGGGTTATGAGCCCGACGAGCTGCCAGACTGCTCCACCCCGCGTCTGAGTTCCGTACTATACAGAATTACATGAATCTTAGTCAAATATATTAATCTTGTTCAATGGTGGATAACAAATAAACTATTCGGGCATATGGCAAGTGATCTGTCTGGATTGTCCTTATTCAAGAAAGGGCAGCCAGAAAACAAAAGAGCCGATACTGTTTAAAGTATCGGCTCTTTTTGTTACCTGAAATCAGATTACTTGAGTGACAGAACCCATTCAGCCAAGGTTTTTGCGTCATCATCGCTGACGTTGACATTAGGTGGCATTGGAATATTTCCCCAGACGCCACTGCTACCATTTTTTATCTTGCTTGCCAGTTGATCGGCGGCACCGTCTACGCCAGCATATTTAGCGGCGACATCCTTTAATGCGGGGCCAACTGTTTTGATTGCAACCTGATGACAGGCAGTGCAATTATTTTTCCCAGCCAATTCGGCGCTTGCCTGAGCAACGCCTGCTGCCAACAAAGCAACTGTAGCAAATGTACCTAACCAAACTGTTTTCATAATCATATCTTCCTTGTTTAAGAAATTAAGGGATCACTATTTTACCCTGAAGCTGGTAGCTTTGCAGTAGTTCCTTGAAACCGCCATTCTTTAAAAACCAGTCACGCTAATGACAGTAAGAATGCTTTTATGTGTGCCGTTTTTTATTTATCAATCCACCTGGAACACAATCATCAAAGACTAAGAAATGCTTTAAAGGTTCCAGATCATGGCGCAATTCTCAGGGCAGAGTGTTTTTTTAGCCATGAACAACGAAAAAAGACTGATGACGAGTAATTCAGTATTTCAACTTGCAGATTATGCCGCAATGCACCGAAGAACGGTGATGCATCCATTTGTGCGGTTCAGCCCGGGCTGGCAAGGTCTGCCGGTGACTTTTGAGTTAGAATAGGCGGAAGTGGTGCGATAAATAAAGGGCGGCGGGTTTGTTCCACTCTAAAGAGAAAAACTGTGAAGTTGGGTTATAATTCAACGCCGTCAATCACGTGCCGCAGTAACTCAGTTGGTAGAGTAGCTGATTCGTAATCAGCAAGTCGGAGGTTCGACTCCTCTCTGCGGCACCATAAAATCAAAGATTGAGGGTTAACTTCATAACACTTTTTTTGTTCGCGGGAATTGAGGCAGAACAAGAGTCGGCGAGGCTGGCGCCCAGGGCAGTCACAACAACTGAGAGGACTGCTCGAACTATCGGGAATAGCGATCGTTCTTTCGGGAAGAATTTTGGTAAATCCACTGGTTCAGCAAACTCCGCGCAGGCGGGATAATTTCGGAAGCGGTCATGCCTATGGGACCGCTGGTCTGGTCAAGCAGTTTGTCTGCTGCCGCCCCATGCAGGTAAACCGACAATAGCAATACTTTTTTTGTGGTAAGTCCCTGCGCCAATAATGACCCGAGAAAGCCAGACAGTATATCGCCCGTGCCAGCAGTACTCAGGCCGGGGTTGCCGGTTGGGTTGAAGTAGCTGTCGCCATTCGGAAAGGCGCAAATACTACCCGCACCTTTCAAGACAAGTGGGCAATTGAATTTTTCAGCCAGCTCGCGCGCCGCTTTCGGCCGGTTTTTCTGGACATCGTCAGTTGTTGTGTTCAGCAGGCGCGCTGCCTCCGCAGAATGAGGCGTCAGGATGCAGGGTGCCTGCCGCTGTTTCAAGAGAGTGCTTAATTCTTCATGGCGGGCAATCAGATTGAGTGCATCGGCATCCAGCACCAGTGGTAAGCTGCCATGCAGCGCTTGCTGCAGAAAATTGCAGGCCGCAATTTCGCTCCCCAGACCAGGGCCTGCCACCAGACAATCAAGTGACTCCATCTGTTTCAAAAATTCGCGGGCGCTGCGCAACATCAGTTCTGGCTGACCAGAATCGATCACCGGCGCATGGTCGACATCCGCGAGCAGTCCTAGATAAACGCGCCCGGCCCCGAGATTGAGCGCAGCGCGTCCGGCAAGTACCGCCGCGCCAACCATGCCGGTCGCTCCTCCCAGAATACCAACGCTGCCATACGTTCCCTTGTGACTATTGGCCGGTCGCGGATCAGGCAGGCAAGCCTCGATACACTTGCCATCCAGTAACCAGGATTGTGCCGCTGTCAATATACCGGGTTGCAGTCCAAGGTCACAGACCAGAATTTCACCGCAATGATCACAACCGTCATGGGTCAACAATCCTGGTTTGAGTGCAATAAAAGTGGTGGTGAGCGTTGCGTGGATGGTTGTGTCACTTGCCTCGCCGGTATCGCTCGTCAGACCGGAAGGAATATCAAGCGCCAGAACAGATGCATCCAGGTTGTTTATATATCGAATGATCTCGCGATATTTTTCTAGTAATGGGCGCATGGTATCGAAGCCAATACCAAACAACCCATCGATTACCACGTCCCATTGCTGGTGGCCTTGCGCATTGACTGGCAAGGTCGTCTCAGTTCGGCCGTCAGCCTTGCGCCACTGTTCCATCGCGCACTGTGCTTCCTGCGACAAATGCTCGGCGTCTCCGACAAACATTAATATCACTTTGTTTCCCCAGGTCTTCAGATAACGCGCTACGACAAAGGCGTCCCCCCCATTATTACCAGGTCCAGCCACCACCAACACCCGGTCTTTGCCCTGACCGAGCAATCTGTCTCTGGCAATCCCGGCTGCGGCCAATCCGGCAATTTCCATCAATGTGGGTGGCATTGGCGCATGCAAAACCAGTGATTCAATTTCACGTATTTGTGCTGTCGTGTAAATAGGGCGGGTATTCATCAGATAAAAGGGCTACTCGTGTAAAATTCTGTCTTTTTATTGGACGGTCAAATTCTAAATGTTGCAATTTCGTGGGCGCGTAGCGCTATCGGTTTTTCGTTCGCAAAAATTGCTGAAAAATATTCAGTCAATCGTACCGCATATCCGTGCCATCGCGGCGCAATACTGGTATTTCTGCCAAGTGCGAGAAGAATTATCCAATGCAGAAGCTGAACACTTGGCACAATTACTCGAAGCAACACAATCCACCCCTCCGGCAGAACAGGATGATAGCTGGTGTTTGGTCGTGCCACGGCTGGGTACGATTTCACCCTGGTCATCCCGTGCGACCGATATCGCTCATCATTGCAATTTTACCGCTATCGCGCGACTGGAACGTTGCATCGTTTTTAGTCTGGAATCACAGTCGGCTTTGTCTACCAGAGAACGCCAACAGATCGAATCCTGCCTGCATGACCGTATGACCGAGTCAGTACTGCGCACATTTGCCGACATTGATACGCTGTTCCAGCAGGCAGCGCCTGGCATGCTCAATCAAATTGCGATCCTGGATCAGGGCGTACAGGCACTGGTCAATGCCAATAAAAAAATGGGACTGGCGCTGTCCGGAGATGAAATTGACTATCTGTTCGAATACTTTACGCATGCAGAGCGCAATCCAACCGATGTTGAGCTGATGATGTTTGCCCAGGCAAATTCCGAACACTGTCGGCACAAGATATTCAACGCCAGCTGGATTATTGACGGTGCGCCGCAGCCTCATTCCCTGTTTGCAATGATTCGGCATACCCATGCCACCCATCCCGCGCATACCATTTTGGCCTACGAGGATAACGCTGCGATTCTGGAAGGCGAGGCAATCGAACGGTTTTATCCGCGCCAGGACGGCGTCTATGGTTACGCAACAGAGCTGACACACTGGCTGATCAAAGTGGAAACACATAATCATCCGACTGCAATCTCGCCTTACCCCGGCGCGGCGACTGGTGTTGGTGGTGAAATACGCGACGAGGGCGCAACTGGTCGCGGGGCAAAACCCAAGGCAGGATTGAGTGGATTTTGCGTATCGAATCTGCGCATCCCGGATGCCATTCAACCCTGGGAATCTGCCGGGGAAGTAAATGGTCAATTTTACGACAAGCCCGGACATATTGCTTCCGCGCTGGAAATCATGCTCGCTGGTCCGATTGGCGGTGCCACCTTCAACAATGAATTTGGCCGCCCCAATCTTGCCGGGTTTTTCCGTACCTTTGAAATGACGGTTGCCGGCGAAGTACGTGGTTACCATAAACCGATCATGCTCGCTGGCGGTATTGGGCAGATTTCAGCATTGCATGCGCAGAAACAGCATTTTGGAGAAGGCGCGCTGCTGATACAGCTGGGTGGGCCAGGCATGGCAATCGGTCTGGGGGGCGGAGCGGCATCCAGCATGGATGCGGGCAGCAACGAGATCGCACTCGATTTTGATTCGGTGCAACGCGGCAATGCCGAGATGCAGCGCCGTGCACAGGAAGTAATCGACCGCTGCTGGCAATTGGCTGGTAGTGGCCAGGCCAATCCGGTTTTATCCATTCACGATGTCGGCGCGGGTGGCTTATCCAATGCCCTGCCAGAATTGGTGCATGGCGCTGGTTGTGGCGGACGGTTTGATCTGCAGGCTATTCCTTCCGATGAGCCCGGCATGTCTCCCTTGCAGATCTGGTGCAATGAAGCGCAGGAGCGTTACGTTATCGCTATCCGTCCAGAATCCCTGCCCATCATCGATGCGATTTGCGCGCGTGAACGCTGCCCCTATGCCGTGGTCGGCAAGGCATTGGCGCAACCGCAGTTGATCGTTGCCGATCAATCTTCTTTCGTCGTTGCGGCAGATATGCCTTTATCCACCTTGCTGGGTAAACCGCCCAAAATGTTGCGCGATGTACAACACATACCTCTCCGATTGGCAGCAATCGATTATGTCGGTATCAGCCTGCAGGATGCGGCAGACCGTGTATTGCGACTGCCGACGGTTGCCGATAAAAGTTTCCTGATCACGATTGGTGACCGCACCGTCGGCGGGTTGACAGCGCGCGACCAGATGGTCGGGCCTTGGCAAATCCCGGTTGCGGATGTGGCGGTAACTGCCAGAGGTTTTCAAACCTATCATGGCGAAGTGTTTGCTATCGGTGAACGCGCGCCACTGGCGCTGATCGATGCAGCCGCTTCAGCGCGTATGGCAATCGGTGAGGCAATCACTAATCTAACTGCTGCCGCCGTTGGCGAGCTCAAGCCCGTTCGTCTTTCTGCCAACTGGATGGCCGCAGCAGGCCATCCCGGCGAAGATGCGAGGCTGTACGATGCGGTTTACGCGGCGGCAATGGAAGTGTGCCCGCAACTCGGGATCAGTATTCCGGTCGGCAAGGATTCATTGTCGATGAAATCGGCCTGGCGAGAGAAGGATGGGACGAATAAGGCGGTCATCTCTCCGCTTTCATTGGTGATTTCGGCTTTTGCCGGCACCTGTGATATACGCAAGACGCTGACACCGCAATTACGCACGGATAAAGGTAAAACGGAGCTCATTGTGATCGATCTGGGTGGCGGTAAAAACCGTCTGGGGGGCAGCGCGCTCGCACAGGTTTACAATCAGACGGGCAACGAAGCACCTGATCTCGATCACCCAAAACTACTCAAGGCGTTTTTTGATGCGATACAGACACTGAATGCGCGCGGGCTGCTACTTGCCTACCATGACCGTTCGGATGGCGGTTTATTCGTCACCCTGTGTGAAATGGCTTTTGCCGGTCATTGTGGCATCACGGTTTCTCTCGACACATTATTTGATACCGCCAGCGAGGAGAACGTCCTGGCAGCGTTGTTCAGCGAGGAGCTGGGGGCAGTGATCCAGATCGAGTCGCAGCATCATCGTACCGTCATGGCATTATTGGCAAGTCTTGATCTGGGACGCGTCAGCCATGTTGTCGCCAGCCTTGATCCACAGCATGAGGTCAGTATTCTGCATGGCAACAAATTGTTGTTTCAACAGAAATTAGTCGCACTGCAACGCGTCTGGTCGGAAACAACGTATCAAATACAGAAATTGCGCGATCACCCGTTGTGCGCACAGCAGGCGTTTGACCGCATTCTGGATACGGATGATCCTGGCTTACATGCGCATTTGACCTTTACCTCTGAAACAGGCAATGAATTTTCCGTCAATGCACTGACCGCGCGTCCGGCAGTCGCCATCCTGCGCGAACAAGGCGTCAATGGCCATGTGGAAATGGCCGCTGCCTTCGACCGTGCCGGATTTCGCGCAATTGACGTGCATATGAGTGACATTCTCGCCGGTCGTATTTCCTTGCGGGATTTCAAGGGACTGGTAGCTTGCGGTGGTTTTTCCTACGGGGATGTGCTGGGCGCGGGCAGGGGCTGGGCGCACTCGATCCTGTTCAATACTCGCGCACGTGACGAGTTTGCAGCTTTCTTCTCAAGACCGGATACCTTTGCATTGGGGGTGTGCAATGGTTGTCAGATGATGAGTCATGTGCGCTCCATTATTCCCGGCACAGCGCACTGGCCAGTGTTTCTGCGCAATCAATCAGAGCAATTCGAGGCGCGTTTCGTCATGGTTGCGATCCGACCCGGGCCATCATTGTTTTTTACCGGCATGGCAGGCAGTCGTATGCCGATCAGCGTCGCGCATGGCGAAGGGTGCGCGGTTTTTGAAAATGCTGCACAGCAACGCATGGCAGAAAATTATATTGCGTTGCAATTTGTCGATCATCACGGAACTCAAACCGATATTTACCCACTTAACCCTAATGGCTCCCCATTGGGCATCACCGGCATGACGTCAACAGATGGACGCTTTACCATTCTGATGCCTCATCCAGAAAGGTTATTCCGTACCGTTCAGCATTCATGGCATCCGGAAGACTGGCCTGAATGCTCACCCTGGATGACCATGTTCGTCAATGCACGCAAATGGTTTGACTGATCTGGAATATGGTCATGCCATCCATGAAAATTCAACAGGATAACAACAATGATCGATTGCAGCATCTGCGGAAACCGGATAGTGCTTATGGCTATCTTTGCCACACTCATATTCATTATTTCACCGCTGGAAGCGCAAATCGCGCCGCCCCGCAAACCTTCTCTCGCCAACGGGACTGCCGTGCCGCAAATGACTGAATGCGTCAAAGTGGCAGCGTGGACAGTGCCGGGTTCCGGTATACGCCCGTTTCCTGAAGTTATCGCTGCGGCGGCGGCGCAATCGGTCGTGCTGCTCGGTGAAACGCATATCAGCCGTGAACATCATCGCTGGCAATTGCAAATGCTGGCAGCTCTGTATGCGGTACGTCCGGATATGGTCATTGGTTTTGAGATGTTCCCGCGCCGGGTACAGGCAGTGTTGGATCGATGGGTGGCGGGCGAGCTGTCTGAAACCGAATTCCTGTCACAATCTGAATGGCATCGCGTCTGGAACAGCGACGCCAGTCTTTATCTGCCATTGTTTCATTTCGCACGTATGAATCGCATTCCGATGCGTGCGCTCAATATCGATACACGCTTGCGCAAATTGGTATCAGAGAAGGGATTCAATGCTGTCCCTGAGGATGAGCGCGAGGGTGTGACCCGTCCGGCGCCACCGAGTGCCGCTTATCTGGATTTCTTGTTGCCAATTTATGCTCAGCATGAGCGTCCTGGCAAAAACAACAGACAAATCACACGCGCCGATCAGGATTTTCTGCGCTTTGTCGTTAACCAGCAATTGTGGGATCGCGCCATGGCGCAGGCCATTCACGCGGCTCTGGGCGCAGGCACGTCAAACACGTCTCCGCTGGTCGTTGGCATTATGGGAACAGGGCATATCCTGCGGGGATTTGGCGTTCCGCATCAACTCAATGATCTGGGTGTGATCAGAATTGCTTCCTTGCTGCCCTGGGATACCAGTAAGTCCTGTAATCAATTGGTTCCTGGCTATGCGGATGCGGTTTTTGGCATAGATCCCTTCGTGGCGGAGAGTGCCGTTCCCTCGCGACAACGGCTGGGCATCCGTTTTGAATTCAGTGTGGCAGCGAACGGGGCGCTGGTCTTGCAGGTTGAGTCAAACAGCATTGCTGAAGCGACCGGTTTGCTTGGTGGCGATGTCATCACTGAAATAGCAGGAATCATGATCAAGCAAAGCAGTGATCTTACTGATGCTGTCAAGCGTCAGGCGCCTGGTACCTGGTTGCCATTGAAAGTCAAACGCGAAGGTGCAATGATCGAGCTTGTAGCCAAATTTCCACCCCTTGAAAAATGAACAGAATAGCCAGCCCTGCCTTGTTTTGCTGTAGGGCGTCTCTAAAAATTCAAGTCTCTAAACAAGACAAGGCAAGAATAAAAAATATTGACACAGCATGTGATTGATATGTAAAAAGATATTATTTTGAATCCCAACGTATTGTAACGAAATATGGATTTTTAGAGATGCCCTGCAAATATATTATCTGGTGGTCGTTAATCATGTTGTCCAGTTTGCCTTTACAGGCAGCAGAGGGGATACATTATTCAATCGTGGTGACGATTGACCCATCGTCACGCATGTTGAGCGGTAAAAGCCGGATTACACTGCCAGCGGCTGATCAACTCGAACTGGTATTGAGCCGCCGCTTTACAGTAACGCATTTGCAAGCAGAGGGTGTGCATGTTACGCAGCAATCGTCAGGGCAGGGAGGCGTCCAGTCGTGGCGAATTACGACTGGATTATCTTCCGAGAAGATGGAATTGCGGCAAATTACGCTACACTGGCAAGGAGCGCTGGCAGAGCTCGATCAGACTCTCGATCATGCCCAGACGCTGGGACGGCCTGTTCCGGTCAGTGGTGCTGAGGGCACTTTTCTGCCAGATGCTTCCGCATGGTATCCATTTGTTCCTGGCGCGCTCGCGAGCTATCAAGTCGAGCTTTCTTTGCCTTTTGGTCAGCGTGGGCTGGTAGCGGGAAAACTGGTGCAGGAATCCGAATCCGAATCCGAAACGGACGGGTACCATGCCAGTTTTATCTTTGAGCATCCATCCGATGGCATTGACCTGATGGCAGGGCCTTATCAGATCAGTCACAGTACAATACGTAGCGCCATCAGCGCCAAAGAAATCCGGCTGAGCACTTATTTTCACCCTGAAATTGACGGTTTGGCAAGGGACTACCTGGAGTCCGTCAAACAATATATTGCTTTCTATGAACAGTGGATCGGCGAATATCCGTTTACCGAATTCAGCGTGGTTTCAAGCCCCACGCCTACCGGTTTCGGTATGCCAACGCTGACTTATCTAGGAGTGAATGTCCTCAAACTGCCCTTTATCCGCGCGACGTCCCTTGGACATGAAGTGTTGCACAACTGGTGGGGGAATGGTGTATATGCCGATTACTCGCGCGGCAACTGGTCGGAAGGTTTGACAACGTTCATGGCTGATTATACTTACAAGGTGCAGCAAGGCAGCGAGCGTGCACGCGAGATGCGCCTGGACTGGCTGCGTGATTTCACTGCACTCGCCCCCGGTCAGGATCAACCGCTGCTTACCTTTACCTCACGCACCCACGGTGCTTCCAAAATCGTTGGCTACAATAAGGCGGCAATGTTTTTTTTGATGCTGCGTGATGAGCTGGGTGATGCGATTTTCGATGAAGCCGTTCGTGCGTTATGGCGTGAGCAGCGCTTTCGCGTTACTGCCTGGCAGGATATCCAGCGGATTTTTGAGCGTATAGCCAAACGTTCGCTGGACATTTATTTCAGGCAATGGCTAACACGGACAGGCGCCCCGAGGATACACATTGCACAGGCGAAAAGTCGCGCAATGAAAGATGGTCGGTTTAAATTAACCGTTGTATTGACACAGGCTGGAGCCGCTTATCAACTGCGTGTGCCTGTGATGGTGCGTGATCGGTCTGGTGGTCAGGAAAATTTGTTTGCCAACCTGGAATCCACGCAACAAACTTTTGAATGGATACTGCCGTCACGACCTGTGGAGGTGTTGTTGGACCCGGGTTTTCAGTTATTTCGATTACTCGCCGCCGAAGAAGCTCCTCCGATATTACGTGAAGGCATGGTCAACCAGTTAGCCAAAACCATACTTCTGCCAACGCCGGATTCCGAAAGTTATCGTATCGCACACGACCTGGTCAGCAGCCTGCAAGGACGCAAACCGTTTCTGGTTAACAAACAGCTCGATTCTGGCCAGACACCCCTGATGGTAGCGGGCTTAACGCAGCAGGTGAATCATTGGCTGGCGCAGCAAGGCTTGCCAGCAATGCCGGACACCCTTCTGGAGGACGAGGCCACGGCTTATGTATGGGCGACGCGCGCATCCGGCGGCGCTGCCATGATTATCATTTCAGCCCGTGATAATCAGTCACTCCTGGCGTTGCGCCGCTCACTGCCACACTACGGACGCCAGAGCTACCTAGTGTACGATGGTGCGACGGTTATCGGAAAAGGTGTCTGGCCGGCACAACCGCCAGCTATCAGCGTGAGTGATGGAAGCTAATCCTGATTTGCCAGGATCGATCACTCTAACAGTTTTCCAAAGCCGCTTCTATTTCCTCAAAAGAGAATATTATCCAGGTAGGCCAGACCTGCCCAGAATGTGGGCGGCACAGACTTGAACAGAAATCCATTACACCCGGAAATACTTCAAAGCGATATTTTCTTGCTTGTGAGTAACTGTCCAGCGCTCCCATCTACGCAATCACAATTTTTCGCATTATTCTCCTCCGCATTACATTACTGGAGGATAACCCATGGCATTACAGGATGATAAGCAAAAGCATATCAGCGACTGGCAGGCGAGCGGTTTGTCGCAGGCAGCCTATTGCCGGGCGCGCGGGGTAAATGCGAAGACGTTTGGGAACTGGTTGCACGCTCACCGGCGTGGGCGCGATGATATCAAGTTACCCGCATTGATTCCGGTTGCGATCAAGCCGGAAGCAGCGTCAACGGAAGTGTTGCAGCTGCGCTGTCGCGGTACGCATGCGCTGGAATTACCAATGAGCGTTTCCCCGCGATGGTTGGGAGCGTTGCTGTCATGTCTGGGTTGATTGCGCACGCGGGTCAGATCTGGCTGGCGGTTGATCCGGTGGATATGCGTCGCGGCATGGATGGCTTATCGAT
>JAVVEX010000013.1:0-25582 GCA_032251195.1 Nitrosomonas sp. | reverse complement strand
CTCATCACTGAGCATCAATCGGGGCATCACAAACTCGTTTTGTCGGTGGTATAGGAACCCCAATATTACGAGTTTGTTTCTATCTATTATATACTTACCTTGAAACGTCAACAGACCCTAGGGATGCTCAAAGTATTATTACCACGTTGCCTTAACCTTGTATGATCTGGAAACCGAACGTTACCGTCGCCGCCATCATTGAACAGAATGGCAAATTCTTGTTGGTGGAAGAAATGCCCGATGGCGTAAATTTGCGTCTGAATCAGCCAGCCGGACACCTGGAAGCTGGTGAAACTCTGTACCACGCCTGTTGCCGGGAGGTGCTCGAAGAAACCGGTTATACTTTTTTACCGGTTGCACTCACCGGGATTTATCACTGGCGCGCCAAGCAAAATGGAACAACTTATCTTCGTTTCACCTATACCGGTAACGTGACCGGTCATGACCCGGAGAGAACACTGGATAGAGGCATTGTACGCGCAACCTGGTTTACGATAGATGACATCCGTGCGAAACAGTCCATGCATCGCAGTCCAATGGTATTGCAGTCTATTGAAGATTATCTGGCGGGCAAGCGTTACCCACTTGATCTGTTGACAAACGGGGCGCTCTGATTGGCGAGGAACGATTTTTTATGGTGCCTCCCCTGAAAATTCAAGGTTCCAAACAAAACGAGGCAAACAGGCAATCCGCAAAGTGAATACTCACAAATCCGGATGGTTAGAGAGACTCTTTTGAATGCTGGTTGCAATATTTGCATCACCGCGTTGTCTTTCGTTATTACCCGATAAATATTTTCTGACTAACGGAACAAACATGAACATTCTGAAACTTACCATGGCCTTGCTGATCGCTGTCCACGCCCAATGGGCAATGGCTTTTTTGCCTATCCAGCACTGGCAGATACCCAATGGGGTAAAAATCTATTTCGTCGAGAACCACGATCTGCCGATTCTCGATATCAGCATCAGTTTTGCAGCGGGCAGCAGTACTGATACAGCAGAGACTTCTGGCCGCGCACAAATGGTACAGCGCCTGATGAGCCTGGGTGCGGGGAAAATGTCCGAAGACCGGATATCAGAAGCCCTTGCTGATATTGGAGCGCAACTCGGTGGACAGTTCGACCTGGATCTTGCCGGCTTGTCGTTACGCACATTAAGCAATCAACCCGAACGCACCAAAGCGCTGGATATCCTGGCGCGCATTATCCAGCACCCCGAGTTTCCGGAGAGCGTTTTTGACAGAGAGCGCACCCGCACTCTTGCCGTATTGCGGGAGGCAGACACCAAACCCGGTACTATCGCCGGTCGAACCTTGATGAAAATGCTCTACGACCAACACCCTTACGGATTACGAGCATCTGGCGAACCTGAGTCATTGGCTGCATTGCAACGGAAGGATCTGGTGGACTTCTATCGTAGTCATTACACTGCCGGCAACGCTGTCATCGCCATCATCGGTGATGTTACACGCGATGAGGCCGATCGGATTGCGCAATCGCTGACCCGTGAGCTTCCGGCAGGCCAGCCTGTCAAACAAGTGCCGGCTGTAAAAAAACCCACGCCCACCACACAAAAAATTGCACATCCGGCTTCACAGAGCCATATCCACCTTGCTTACCCGGGACTAAGCCGACATGACCCTGATTATTTTCCGCTGCTGGTAGGTAACTATATCCTTGGTGGCGGCGGTTTTGTCTCCCGGCTGGTAGAAGAAATTCGCCAGAAGCGCGGATTAGCCTACAGCGTTTACAGTTCATTTGCACCCTACCGGCAGCAAGGGCCTTTCGAAATCGGTCTGCAAACCAAAAAGGAGCAGGCACAAGCAGCGCTCAAGCTGACACAACAAGTCCTCAAGAATTTTGTAGTGCAAGGCCCCACCAATAAAGAATTGCAGGCAGCCAGGCAAAATATTATCGGTGGCTTTCCATTGCGCATCGACAGCAACCGGAAAATCCTTGGATTTTTATCCATGATTGGCTTTTATCAGTTGCCATTGACTTACCTGGAGGATTATGTAAAAGCAGTGGAGCAGGTTACAGTAAAACAGATTCGGGATGCCTTCCAGCGCCGTATCGACCCGGAAGGTATGGTTGCGGTGGTAGTAGGCACCGCCAGTTAATGCGGATACCTTTACATGAGCAAAAAAGGCGTGGCACGTATTATCGGTGGACAATGGCGCAGTCGGCTTATTGACATCCCAAAAGGGGGGCAAATTCGCCCTACTCCCGACCGTGTTCGGGAAACCTTGTTCAACTGGTTGGGGCAGGATTTAACAGGCGTAACCTGTCTGGATCTTTTTGCCGGCAGTGGTGCTCTGGGGTTTGAAGCAGCTTCACGAGGAGCGGACACTGTCGTGATGGTTGAAAAAGATGCTATCGCGATGCGTTGCCTGCAGACATCCGCCACCAACCTGGCTGCAGATAAAGTCAGTCTGGTGCATAAACATGCCTCAAACTTTCTGGTTTATGATCAAAATCGGTATGATGTGATTTTTGTCGATCCCCCTTTTGATACCGATTTACTATTCAAAGTCTTGCCGCTGTTACCGGCAAGACTCAACCCGAATGGCTGTGTATATGTTGAAAGTCGCAGAAAATTCACGACAGAGGGTGCCTGGCTAATCTGGAAACAAAGCCAGGCAGGTAATGTTAATTACTGTTTACTAAAATTGGCAAATGGATAAGGCTGTTTACCCTGGGACATTCGACCCAATCACGCGCGGGCACGAGGATCTGGTGCAGCGAGCCTCGAAATTGTTCGATCAGGTTATCGTGGCCGTGGCGGCGGACAGCAGTAAAATACCCTGCTTTACACTGGATGAACGCGTGCAGATGGCAAAATCCGTCCTTGCACCGTATTCCAATGTAACTGTCACCAACTTTTCCGGATTGCTGATGGAATTCACGCAACAACAAAAAGCCCGTATCATTGTGCGTGGATTACGCGCGGTTTCCGATTTTGAATACGAATTTCAGCTGGCAGGAATGAATCGCGGATTGTACCCGGATGTGGAAACCATCTTTTTAACACCCTCCGAACAGTATATGTTCGTCTCCGCCACCATCGTGCGCGAAGTGGCGCGGCTGGGTGGAGATATGAATAAATTCGTCCATCCGGTAGTTGCCGCGCACTTAAAAAAACTGGTTAAACAATAGAAATTCAGAAAAAATGGCATTGATTATCACTGACGAATGTATTAATTGCGATGTGTGCGAGCCCGAATGTCCCAACCAGGCAATTTCACAAGGCGAAGAAATTTACGAAATCAATCCAGATCACTGCACAGAGTGCGTTGGCCACTACGATCTGCCGCAATGCGTGGAAGTCTGTCCTGTCAGTTGTATTCTGATTGATCCAGATAGAACCGAAAGTCACGATCAGCTACTGGACAAATATCATTCCCTCGTCATTGCCGGGACCCAAGCTCCTCCGGAATAGCATAACGTCGTGGTCCGAAAATCGCGGTACCAATCCTGACCATGGTTGCTCCTTCAGCAACGGCATTTTCCATATCCTCGGACATGCCCATCGACAGTGTATCGAGATTAAAGCCCTTCTGCCTGAGTTGCTCGAATATCTCACGTAGCTGCTGAAACTGCTCCTGCTGCAGCGCTGTCACGACGGTCAGTTCGGGAACCGCCATCAATCCCCGTAACTGCAGTCGCGGCAGCTCACTGACGTAAGCTGCCAACGCCACCGCTTTCTCCGGATCAACGCCACTTTTGGTGACTTCACCGCTGACGTTGACCTGCACGCAGACCTGTAACGGTGGCAATGTGTCTGGTCTGGCTGCAGACAGACGATTTGCGATTTTTTCCCGATCAATCCCATGTACCCAAGCAAAATTCTCGGCGATTAGTTTGGTTTTATTACTTTGGATTGGACCAATAAAATGCCATTCAATTGGCAAATCCGCCAGTGCTCTGACTTTGACCAATCCTTCCTGCAAATAATTTTCACCAAAAACCGTTTGGCCTGCCTCCCACGCTTCTCTCAGGCTTGCCGGAGGATTCGTCTTGCTGGCAGCCAACAGCCGGATAGTATTCGGATCCCTTCCACACTGCCTGGCAGCATCCACAATACGGGCTTTAACGGTTTGCAAGCGATCGGCAATCGTAGTCATGATCTATTAATCCGTCCAATAAAAATACACATAAAAAAACAGCGTAGAAACATTCATTTGTTGTGCTCAGAAAATACTCAATTTATACCGAAATATTCCGTATTACCTCAGGTTAACCAGTTTTGATAAATATGTATCAGCCAGAAAAAGGAATTCAGCGAATGAACATAGTAGAGTTACTCTCCTTTGTGGTCAAGAATAATGCTTCCGACTTGCATCTATCATCCGATTTACCACCAATGATCCGCGTTCACGGCGAAATCCGGCGGATCAATCTGCCCGCCATGGAACACAAGGACGTTCATGACATGATCTATGACATCATGAATGACAAACAGCGCAAGCAATACGAAGAGCATTTGGAATGTGACTTTTCGTTCGAAATTCCCAATCTGGCGCGTTTCCGGGTCAATGCTTTCAATACCAACCGTGGCGCGGCTACCGTTATGCGCACGATTCCCTCAAAGGTACTTTCGCTGGAAGAGTTAAAAGCACCGAAAATTTTCACGGAAATCTCACAGCAACCACGTGGCGTCGTCCTTGTAACCGGCCCGACCGGCTCGGGTAAATCAACCACGCTTGCAGCCATGGTCAATGATATCAATGAGAACCAGTATGGTCACATACTTACGCTTGAAGATCCAATTGAGTTTGTACATGAAAGCAAAAAATGCCTGATCAATCAACGTGAAGTTGGACGTGATACCCATAGTTTCAGTAACGCGCTGCGCTCGGCCCTACGGGAAGATCCAGATATTATCCTCGTGGGCGAGATGCGCGATCTGGAAACAATCCGCCTGGCAATGACAGCTGCGGAAACCGGCCATCTGGTTTTCGGCACGCTCCATACCAGTTCCGCTGCCAAAACCATCGACCGGATAATCGACGTTTTCCCCGCCGATGAAAAGGAAATGATGCGCGCCATGCTATCGGAATCACTGCGTGCGGTCATTTCCCAGGCATTACTGAAAACCAAGGATGGTAACGGTCGCGTTGCGGCGCACGAAATCATGATTGGCACGCCCGCGATTCGCAACCTGATCCGTGAAGGCAAAGTGGCACAGATGTATTCAACCATTCAGACCAGCCAGGCAACCGGCATGCAAACCCTGGATCAGAATTTAACCGAGCTGGTCAAGCGCAACGTTATTTCCATGGCAGACGCACGCAGCAAGGCCATGAACAAAGATAATTTTCGCGGTTAACAAACAGGAAACTGATAATGGAAAAAGAACAGGCATTCAAATTCATGCACGATCTGCTGCGGATGATGCTGACCAAAAAAGCATCGGATTTATTTATTACCGCAGGTTATCCCCCAGCAATGAAAATCGACGGCAAGATGACGCCAGTCACGCAGCAAGTGCTCTCAAGCGCACACACCGCAGCGCTGGCGCGTGTGATTATGAACGATCGACAGGCAGCAGAATTTGAAACCAGCAAAGAATGTAATTTTGCAATCAACCCGGAGGGCATTGGCCGCTTCCGTGTGAACGCTTTTGTACAGCAACAACGTACCGGTATCGTTCTGCGTACTATTACCACTGAAATCCCCAACTTTGATAATCTGGGATTGCCACCGGTGTTAAAAGATGTCGTCATGAGCAAACGTGGCCTGGTTATATTTGTTGGCGGCACCGGTTCAGGAAAATCAACCTCGATGGCGGCACTGATTGGTTACCGCAATCAAAACAGTCATGGACACATCATCACTATCGAAGACCCGGTTGAATTCGTTCATCAGCACATCAATTGCGTCATCACCCAGCGCGAAGTTGGTGTTGACACCGAATCCTGGGAGGCCGCTCTCAAGAACACCTTGCGGCAGGCCCCGGATGTCATTCTGATCGGTGAAATCCGCGACCGTGAAACAATGGAACATGCCATTTCCTTTGCCGAAACCGGTCACCTCTGCATGGGCACCCTGCACGCCAACAGCGCCAACCAGGCACTCGATCGTATTATCAATTTCTTTCCGGAAGAACGGCGCGCGCAATTATTAATGGATTTATCCCTTAATTTACGCGCCATGGTCGCACAACGACTTATCCCGAAAAAGACAGGTGGGCGCGTCGCCGCGATCGAGATCATGCTCAACTCACCATTGATTTCAGATTTGATTTTCAAGGGCAATGTGCATGAAATCAAGGAAATCATGAAAAAATCAAGCGAACAGGGCATGCAAACCTTTGACATGGCGCTATTCGAACACTATGAAAACGGATTGATTTCCTACGAAGATGCGATGCGTAACGCTGATTCCATGAATGAACTACGTCTACAGATCAAACTGAACGGAGCGGAGGCCAGACAAAGCAACACAAGCAACAGTATTGCGCAGATGACAATCACCTGAGGGATACCCCGGTTAAGCGGGGACACCAAAGCTGATGGTCGCGTCTGTATTAATAACAGGTTTTCAGTGTCTGTGACTGGACTTGTGCTGCCGCAAACTGGCCAGCCACGAGAAAAACAGCGGAACGAAGACAGGCGCAATAAATGCTGCCATGATCATACCGCCGAATACGCCGGTTCCCATTGATTGCCGTGCGGCGGAACCAGCACCGGTGGCAATGACGAGTGGCACGACGCCGAGAATGAACGCCATTGAAGTCATGACGATTGGCCGGAAGCGCAGTTGTGCGGACTGGATCGCGGCATCAAACGCGGATTCGCCCGTCAACATTTTCTGCCTGGCAAATTCAACCAGGAGAATTGCATTTTTGGCGGCAAGGCCAACCAAGGTCACCAACCCGATCTGAAAGTAGATATCATTGGGCATGTCGCGCAGCAGTACCGCGATCAGGGCACCTGCAACGGCAAATGGCACTGCCATGATCACCGCGAGCGGAAGTGCCCAGGTTTCGTATTGAGCAGCGAGTATCAAAAACACCATGATGATGGCAAGACCGAAAGCAAATGCGGCAGCCGCGCCGGTCTGCTTCTCCTGAAAGGCTTTTCCAGTCCAGGACAGCTGATAGCCGTCCGGCAAAAATTCATCCGCAAGTTGTTCGACACGTTCGATCACGGCGCCCGAGCTGGCGCCAGCGATGCCTTCTCCCAGTATTTTAGCGGATAGCAACCCGTTGAAACGCTCCAGTTGTTCGGCGCCAACGACATGATGCACCTGGCTGATAGCAGAGAGCGGCACCATGTCGCCGCTGGCATTGCGCACATAGGCCTTGCCCAGATCATCGGGTTTCATCCGATAAGGTGCGTCTGCCTGTAATTGCACCCGATAGGTTCTGCCCGAGCGATTGAAATCATTAATATAGAACGATCCCATGGTGCTTTGCAGGGTAGCGTAAATGTCATCGATTGCAATACCTTGGGAAATGGCCTTGGCTTCATCGACTTCCACAAACAGCTGGGTGACATTGGGACGAAAAAAAGTATTGGCCGAGGCCAGCAAGGGATCACTGACAAGTTTATCCATGAAATCATGGACAACTTCAGACAAAGCAAGTGGGCCGGATTTAGTCAACACCTGAATATAGGCCTCAAATCCACCGGTACTGCCAAGACCGCGAATGGCTGGCGGGTTGAAAGCGATAACCATGCCATCGGTGCGCTGTTCGCCTATCCCAAACAGCTGTTGCACAACGTCATCGGCAGTTTTGGTTCTGTCTGACCATTCCGTCATTCTGACAAACATAGTCGCAACATTGGTCTTGTTGCCACCACCAATCAAGTCAAAACCATTGACGGCGAACTGATGAGCAACCACCGGGTCCTGCGCCATTTGTGCGCGCACGGCCTCGGTCGTGGCAATGGTACGTGTCAAGGTTGTACTGTCCGGCAGGATGATTTCGGTAATAACATAGCCCTGATCTTCCGGTGGCACAAAGCTCTTGGGGATGATATTGACCAGAAACAGAACGACACTGACAAACAGGGCAAATATTACTGTGCTTTGAAATATGTGGTGCAGACTTCTGTTGACCAATCTGACGTAGAAATTGCGAATAACATCAAATCCACGGTTGAACTGCTGAAAGAATCTGCTTGGGTTATAGGTATTTTTCAACAGAATGGCACACAACGCAGGAGACAAAGTCAGCGCCACCACGCCCGATAACACACCAGCCACCGCGACAGTTACGGCAAATTGCCGGTATAGTTCACCGGCAATTCCACCGATGAAGGCAACCGGAATAAAAACCGCAACCAATACCAGCGTCATGGCAACAATGGCGCCGGAAACCTGCTGCATGGCCTTGATAGCGGCATCAATTGGCGAAAGCTTTTCCTGTGAAATAAGTCGTTCGACATTCTCCAGCACCACAATGGCATCATCGACAACAATACCAATCGAGAGCACCATCGCGAACAGAGTCATGGTATTGATGGAAAAACCGAGCAGCCACAAACCAGCGAAAGTGCCAATCAGGGAAATGGGGACAGCGATGATGGGAATCAGTGCTGCGCGCCAGCTTTGCAAAAAGAGATAGACCACAGCAATCACCAGCAACATTGCCTCCCCCAGTGTTTTGAACACCTCCCAGATGGACTGTTTGACAAAATCGCTGGTATCGTAGGGAATACTGTAGGCAATGCCTTGCGGGAAACGCTGTTTCAGTTGATCTATCTTGATTTTAATCGCTTCTGCGGTTTCCAGCGCATTGGCGCCAGGACGCAGAAAGATAGGAATGCCGACACCAGGAACACCATTCAAGAAAGTTCGAATATTGTAGTCCTGAGGACCTAGCTCGATACGCGCGACGTCCTTGAGCCTGAGCGTGCCCGCCGATCCCTGTGCGCGGATGATGATATTGCCAAATTCTTCCGGTTCGAGCAAACGTCCCTTGGCAGTGACGGTATAGACCAGCTGCTGATCGGACAAGGTGGGCTCCTGGCCGATTTTACCAACCGCATACTGTGAATTCTGTGCCTGGATCGCGGCAATGATGTCGCTGGTGGTAACACCCAGTTGCGCCATGCGGTCTGGTTTGCTCCAGATACGCATGGAATAATCCTGTGCGCCGAAAATTCTGGCCTCACCTACACCCGACGTACGTCTCAATTCGTCCAGCAGATAAGTGGTGGCATAGTTGCTGAGAAAGAGCGGCGTATGACGTTCGTTGGTGGAAGTCAGCATCAGAACCAGCAAAATATCATTGGAACGTTTTCTGACCACCACGCCGGTTCGCCTGACCTGTTCCGGTAGCCGTGGCAAGGCGATGTTCATGCGATTACTGACGTTGAACGTTGCCTGATCGAGATCCGTACCAATTTCAAAGGTAACGGTAATCGTCAGGGAACCACTTGAATCCGCGCTCGACTCAAAATAAAGCAAGCCTTCAATTCCGCTCAATTCCTGCTCAATAGGCGCGGCAACAGTTTTGGACAGGGTTTCAGCATTTGCCCCCGGAAAGGTGGCAGTAATGATTACGGTTGGCGGAGTAATCTGCGGATATTGCGCAACAGGCAATTGCAGGGCAGCCGCCAGACCGGCCAGCACGATCAGGATCGACAGCACGGATGCAAATATAGGGTGCGTG
This sequence comes from Nitrosomonas sp., assembly GCA_032251195.1. Classification (GTDB taxonomy): domain Bacteria; phylum Pseudomonadota; class Gammaproteobacteria; order Burkholderiales; family Nitrosomonadaceae; genus Nitrosomonas. Next base: position 15,956 of record JAVVEX010000013.1, on the reverse strand, counting down.
ATGAAAAAACGGGTCATATCAATACCGTTAATTGATCGGCTTACCGATATTCGACAGCTGTGGATCAATCTTTATATCGGGACGCAACCTGATCAGGTTATCGATAATGACACGGTCACCACGCTTGAGGCCATCGAGTATGATCCAGTCCTTACCAGACCACTCTCCCGCCTGCACTGGCTGTATGACTGCTTCATTCTGCTCATTGGCCAAATAGACATATTTACCGGTATCCTCCGCCAGAACGGCAGGCTGTGGCACAAGAAAAATATCGTTGTACTCGCCAGTCTGAACATGTACACGTACAAACTGCCCCGGTAGCAAACGTTTATCGGGATTAGCGAACACTGCGCGTAATTGCTGTGTTCCCAGCATGGGATCGATGCTGCTGGCAGTAAAATTGATTCTGCCAGCCAGTGGATAGGCACTGCCATCCGGCAATACCAGTTTGATTGCAGTCACCGTCTGATCGGTCAACCGGCCACCAAGTTTGATCAACTCATGGTCGGACAGACTAAAACGAACCCAGATAGGTGTGATCTGCTGGATGGTTGTTAACAAGCTGTTTTGCGCTTCCACCAGCGAGCCTTCGGAGAAGCGTGCACGGCCAGATACCCCGGCAACCGGCGCAACTACCGTGGTATACGATAAATCGAGTTTTGCCTGTTTGACGGTTTCGAATATATTTTTCAGCGCGGCTTCTTCGACGGCGAGTGTGGTGGCAGCCGTATCAAACATACGCTGACTGACAAAGTTTTCGGCAAGCAGGCGTCGCATCCGCGTAACCTCGCGTTTGGCATCAGCCACCCTGGCTTGCTGTTCGGAAAGTTGCGCCTTCGCGCGTTGCAATGCAATTCTGAATGGAACAGGATCAATCAGGAAAAGTGGTTGATCGGCCTGAACGCTGACACCTTCCTCATATAAATGCTTGAGCAGAATGCCACCTACCCGGGGTCGGACTTCCACTTCTTTTGCACCTTCGGTCTGACCAACGGTCTCAATGATTCTGGGAGCACTTGTCGGCATGACTTCCATTACTGTTACCGGAAGTGCATCCGGGTTTTTCAAAGCTTGATCTTGACCGGAATGATTGTTCAAACAGCCAGTTAACAGTAATACGAGAATGAATGCCATGCTTGGCAACCAGAAATGGCAGACGAACGCAATACATCTATCTATCTGTCTCATATACATTAAATTTATTGTTACCTGGTGGGCATTGCCATTGCAGCAACGATGACAGGAGTAATAGTTGACTAAATCTGTCTGATATTATATACTTGACAAGAATTATCGGGTTTATCCTTTTAACCGTTCTATTGTACCAAGGAATTACGATGAGATTGACAACGAAAGGAAGGTTTGCGGTAACCGCGCTTCTGGATATCGCCATACGGGATGGCAGCGGTCCTGTTTCCCTGGCAGACATCAGTATGCGACAAAAAATTTCATTATCTTATCTGGAGCAGTTATTTTCAAAATTGCGCCAGCAAGGGCTGGTAGATAGTGTTCGTGGGCCTGGTGGCGGATATTGTCTGGCCAAGGGGCTCGATGAAATATCTGTAGCCAATATTATTCTGGCGGTGGATGAACCCATTGACAGCACTCAATGCGGCGGCAAGGAAAATTGTCTCGGTGACAGCAAATGCATGACTCATGATTTGTGGGCAAAACTAAACGAGATTATTTTTGACTATCTTAGCCACGTCACCCTGAAACGCCTGGTGGATGAGCAAAGCCAGCGCGAGCTTCAGCGTGAGCAGACTGTTCTCAAACTTTATGATATGCGGGAAGCTGCTTTTTAGAGCTTCCCCAAAAAAGCTTATGGAAATTACATTAACCGAACGCGCTGCAACCCAGATCCGACAACAACTGGCCAAGCGTGGCGAAGGGTTTGCCTTGCGGCTTGGCGTTAAAAAATCAGGCTGCTCAGGATTTGCGTACCTATTTGATTTTGAAGACGACATTCAAGATACAGACCGATTATTCGAATCCAATAATGCCAGAATCGTCATCAATCAAAAGGATTTGTCAGTTTTTGAAGGCGCCGAAATCGATTTTGTTCAGGAGGGTTTGAACAGCACATTTAAGTTTCGCAACCCAAATATTGATAATACATGTGGCTGCGGGGAGAGCTTTAGTCTTAAGACAGAGGAAAAATTTCAGGAAATATAATTCAGGAATCATAAAAATGAGTGTTGCGCTACAACATTTGGTTAATCAACCATACAAGCACGGTTTCGTCACAAAAATCGAATCTGATGTCGCACCCAAAGGATTGAGTGAAGACACCATCCGGATGATCTCTTCCAAAAAGAATGAACCCGAATGGCTGCTTGCTTTCAGACTGGAGGCCTACCAAAAGTGGCTGAACATGACCGCACCAGTTTGGCAGAATGTCACATACCCTGAAATCGATTTTCAGGCGATCAGCTACTATTCTGCACCCAAGCCCAAAAAAAAGCTGGCCAGCATGGATGAAGTCGATCCTGAGTTGCTGCGTACCTTTGAAAAACTGGGCGTGCCGATGCACGAACGCGCTGCGCTGGCTGGCGTAGCGGTTGATGTTATTTTTGACAGTGTCTCGGTCGCGACCACCTACAAGGAAAAACTGGCGGAAGCTGGCATTATTTTTTGTTCCATTTCAGAGGCGGTACACAACCATCCTGAATTGATCAAACAATATCTGGGCACCGTTGTGCCGCCAGGCGATAATTTTTATGCGGCACTTAATTCGGCAGTTTTTACGGATGGCTCATTCTGCTTTATTCCAAAAGGTGTTAAGTGCCCGATGGATTTATCCACCTATTTTCGTATCAATACCGAAGAATCCGGGCAGTTTGAACGTACCTTAATCATTGCAGAAGAAGGCGCATCGGTTTCCTATCTGGAAGGCTGCACCGCGCCGCGTTTTGATACCAATCAACTGCATGCGGCAGTGGTTGAACTGGTTGCCCTTGACAACGCCGATATCAAATATTCAACTGTTCAAAACTGGTATGCCGGTGATGAAAACGGGGTTGGTGGCATTTACAATTTTGTGACTAAACGCGGTCTGGCAAAAGGGCGTAATTCCCGCATATCCTGGACACAGGTCGAAACCGGTTCGGCGATCACCTGGAAATATCCATCCTGCATTTTGCGTGGGGAAAATTCGGTAGGAGAATTTTACTCGGTTGCAGTCACCAATCATTATCAACAGGCCGATACCGGCACCAAAATGGTGCATATCGGCGCTAACACGCGCAGCACCATCGTCAGCAAGGGGATTGCAGCAGGACATTCCAACAGCAGCTACCGTGGCTTGGTCAGAATGGCGCCTACCGCCACTAACGCGCGCAATTACTCCCAATGCGATTCGATGCTGATTGGCAATCAGTGCGGCGCACACACTTTTCCCTACATACAGGTAAAAAATAATAGTGCGCACGTCGAGCATGAGGCATCTACCTCCAAGATTGGTGAGGATCAACTATTTTATTTTGCACAACGTGGTATCGATGCTGAGGAAGCCGTCTCAATGATTATTAATGGATTCTGCAAAGAAGTTTTTCAGCAATTACCAATGGAATTTGCTGTGGAAGCAACCAAACTACTCAGCTTCAAGCTGGAAGGGAGCGTTGGATGATTCGTACCGATAGCAGTAGCAGTGTCTTGCTGGAAGTTCGCGATTTACACGCCTGCGTTGAAGACACCGAAATTCTCAAAGGGTTGAATCTTACCGTCAAGCGTGGCGAGATTCATGCCATTATGGGATTGAATGGTTCTGGCAAAAGCACTTTTGCCAAGGTTCTGGCTGGACACCCCTCCTACAGGATGACTGCTGGCGAGATCATTTTTAATGGCGTGGATATCACGAGTCTCGCACCAGAGGAGCGGGCGAGAGCAGGCGTGTTTCTGGCTTTTCAGTATCCGGTTGAAATACCAGGTGTGGCCAATGACCAGTTTTTACGTCTGGCCTATAACACTGCGCAAGGTCAACGCGGCAAGGAAGAGCTGGATCCGCTCGAATTTGATGATTTTGTGCGGGAGAAAATGAAGCTACTGGAAATGAATCCGGGTTTCCTCGATCGCAGTGTTAATGAAGGTTTTTCGGGTGGTGAAAAAAAGCGCAACGAGATTTTACAAATGGCCTTGCTGGAACCGCTGCTCGCTGTACTTGATGAAACGGATTCCGGCCTGGATATCGATGCACTTAGAATTGTGGCCAAGGGAATCAATCAACTTGCCAATCAGGACAATGCCACGATTCTGGTAACGCATTATCAGCGCTTGCTTGACTATATCGTACCGGATTATGTGCATGTAATGGAAGCTGGGCGGATCATTAAAACGAGTGGCAAGGAACTGGCACTTGAGCTTGAAACCCATGGTTATGACTGGGTAAGCGGCAATAAGGCACGGACAAGCGGAGTATAACCATGAACACGCCCGTTAAAGATGACTATCTCCAGGAATGGCTCGCATTCTGGAAATCCGGAAAAGTAACTGCATCCGCTCATTCGGCCAACTATCTGGATCGACTCCGTACCAGTGCCGCCGATTGCGTTGCAACCCTAAAATTTCCATCCATACGTGACGAAGAATGGCGTTTTACTGATATTACGCCGCTTAAACGCGCTGCCTTCAAGCGACCCGCTACTGAAACTGATTTAACCACAAGCGGTCTGGCACAATACTTTGCCGATGAATCCATCATTCGGGTGGTATTCGTGGATGGCCAGTATGCACCTGAATTATCAAATGTGTCCACTCAGGATGGTGTTATCGTTGATAGCTTGTCGGCGCTGGCTGAGACGGGTTCGCCAGCCGTAACACAATACCTTGGCCGACTTGCCGACTACCGGGATAATATTTTCGTTGCGCTTAATACTGCTTTTATGCAGGAAGGCGCCGGTATCATCATTTCAGAAAATATTACAGTCAGCGCACCCGTTCATGTTTTGTTTGTTGCCACGCAAGAGGGGGTAACGGCTTGTCCACGCTGCCTGCTGGTTGCCGGTGCCGGAGCCAGCGTGACGCTGATCGAAGAATATCTGGCGTTAACCGATTGCGCGTATACAACAAATGCTGTCATTGAGGTACAACTTGCCGATTCAGCCAATGTCAGCCATATACGTCTACAACATGAGAGCCGCGAAGCTTTTCATGTGGCAAATACCAGTGTACATGTAACACATGCCGCCTGTTACCGGTCAATCAGCATTGTGCTGGGAGCACAAATTTCACGTTTCGATCAGCATGTGCTTTTGGCAGATCCTCATGCACAATGTGGTATCGACGGCCTTACACTGATTTCAGGCCAACAGCTTGCCGACACGCATACGTGGATTGATCATGCCGAGCCGCAAGGTACCAGTCGGCAACTTCACAAATGTATTGCCGATGACAGCGCTCACGCGGTATTTAGTGGAAAAATCACCGTGCATACAGATGCGCAGCAGACGGACGCCAGGCAAATGAACCGCAGTCTGTTGCTGTCTGGAAAAGCAAGCGTGGATACCAAACCACAGCTCGAAATTTTTGCTGATGATGTGAAATGTTCGCATGGCGCCACGGTAGGTCAACTGGATCAGGACGCGCTGTTCTATCTGCAAAGTAGAGGACTGAACCTGACCAGTGCGCGTAATTTACTGGTCTACGCATTTGGTGCTGAAATCATTGACTTTATTACAATAGCCTCGGTTAAACGACGGCTTGCAGATTGGATCCTCACAAAAACACGAATTGAGTAAATCATGAAAATCGTTGACGCATTACTCACACCCGACATACAGTATCCAAACATGGAGATAGCGCAACTGCGTTCGGATTTCCCTATCCTCGCAACCACAGTAGCAGGCAAACCGCTTGTCTATCTTGACAATGCTGCCTCCAGCCAGATGCCGCAGTCCGTGATCGATTGCCTGGTTCGCTATCAAACCTCGCAGCATGCCAATATTCACCGCGCGGTACATCATCTCTCCGAGCTGGCCACTCATGAATATGAAGCTGCGCGGCACAAACTGCAGCAATTTATCGGTGCCAGGGAAGCACGGGAGGTCATTTTTACCAGCGGCACCACAGAAAGTATCAATTTGGTGATGCATGGTTATGGGCGAAAATTTATCAACCGTGATGATGAAATCATTCTGACCACGCTCGAGCATCATTCCAACATCGTCCCCTGGCAGATGCTGGCGGAGGAAAAAGGCGCGCGTATCCGGGTGGTACCGATCAATGATGCCGGAGAACTGTTGCTGGATGAATATCAGCAGCTATTCAATGCCAGAACCCGTTTCGTGGCACTATCCCACGTTTCCAATGCACTTGGCACAATCAATCCGGCCAAGGAAATGATTGCCTTTGCCCATGAAAAAGGTGTGCCCGTTCTGATCGATGGCGCACAGGCTGCGCCACACATGCAAGTTGATGTACAGGCGCTTGATTGTGATTTTTATGCGTTTTCGGCACACAAAATGTGTGGCCCCACAGGTATCGGCGTGCTATATGGCAAGGCACATCTACTGGAATCAATGCAGCCTTTCAAGGGAGGTGGCGACATGATTGCATCGGTCTCTTTCGAGCAAACCATTTACAATGAACTCCCTTATAAATTTGAGGCAGGCACTCCGCCGATTATGGCAGCAATTGGTTTTGGCGCCGCAATCGATTACCTCAATAGCGCAGGTCTGGATAAAATAGCCGCCTTTGAACACGCGCTGCTTGTCTATGCAACCGAAGCAATCAGCGCGATTCCCGGTGTTCGCATTATCGGCAATAGTCCACAAAAAGTGGCAGTGATATCGTTTACGATTGACGGTATTCACCCACACGATGTTGGCACGCTGCTAAATGAAGACGGCGTGGCAGTCAGAACCGGGCATCACTGCGCGCAGCCAATCATGCAGCGCTTCAATATCCCGGCCACTTCTCGAGCTTCATTTTCTTTTTATAATACCAAAAACGAGATCGATACTCTGGTTGCAGGGATTCGGTCTGCACAAAAGGTCTTCGCACTATGAGTCTGAAATCTATTTATCAGGAAGTAATCCTGGATCACAATCGCAAGCCGCGCCATTATGGCTCGCTTGAACATCCTACGCATCATGCGCTCGGACATAACCCGCTATGTGGCGACAAAATTCATGTAGATCTGGATATTCAGAATGAAAAAATTGAACGGATTGCCTTTCACGGAGAATCATGTGCGATATGCAAGGCATCCTGTTCGATGATGGCTGCAACCGTCAAGGGAAAATCCCGCCAGGAAGCGGAAACTCTGGTGCAGGAATTTCGTAACATGCTGGTGAGCGGCGCTGACGCTGAAAGCCTGGAACATCTTGGACGCCTTAAAATATTGGCTGGTGTACGTGAATTGCCTACACGAGTCAAGTGTGCAATTTTGCCATGGCATACGCTGCATGCTGCCATGAATTCCGTTGTCGATGCCACGACCGAAGAGAAAACCGAAAATCCTGCACAACTTGCTGCCAATCAATAAGTTATTTATGCCAAAAATTGCTGAAATTGAGGGAACACCCAATCCAAACGCGCTGAAATTCATTCTGAAAGAGCCACTCACCTGGGGGATTGTTCATTCTTATGATAACGCCGAGCAGGCTGAGGATGATCCATTGGCGAACGCATTATTTGAAATTGATCATGTTACCAATGTGTTCTATGTGGACCGCTGGATTACCATTACTCAGGACGGCGAAGCAGACTGGCAGGATCTGGCGCGTGCGGTCGCCGATCCAATCCGGGCTGCGCCAGCGGCAGCTGAAGAATCAGCTGCCGCTGTTGCGACAGCGAATGAGGCACTCGCTAATCTCAATGAGGCAGACCAGGAGCGGCTTCAGGAAATCAATAAATTACTCGATGAGGAAGTCAGGCCGTTTTTACAGAGTGACGGCGGCGACCTCCATATATTGGGATTTGAAGACAATATTTTACGCATTCACTATCAAGGCGCTTGTGGTACTTGCCCCAGCTCAATCAGCGGTACGCTCAGAGGAATAGAACAACTGCTGAAAACAATCGAACCGGATATACGAGTAGTTGCTGCGTAGCAATCTCCAGGTGCTCCCAGGAAGAACGAGCGCCAAGAATACAAAACAAACTGGGCGAAATGCCAGATTAAATCTGGCATTCCGGTATTCCCAGAAAATCGGACTATAACTGCAACCCCTGCTTTATTTTACAATTGCTTTCAATTCACCACGCTGGTAGCGACTGGCCATTTCGTCCAGCATGATTGGTTTGATCTTGTTGGCCTGCCCCGCACACCCAAATGCTTCAAAACGAGCTTTGCAGATATCCTTGGCAGCTGCAGTGGCGTCCTTGAGGAATTTGCGTGGATCAAATTCACTTTTATTATTTGCCAGATGGCGACGAACCGCCCCCGTCATTGCCAAGCGAATATCAGTATCGATATTCACCTTGCGCACACCGTGTTTGATACCTTCCTGAATCTCTTCAACTGGCACACCATAGGTTTCCTTCATCTCTCCGCCATACTCACGGATGATGTTCAGCCACTCCTGAGGAACAGAGCTTGAGCCATGCATAACCAGATGCGTATTTGGAATACGCTGATGAATTTCTTTGATACGCTCAATCGCCAAAATATCACCCGTAGGCTTGCGCGTAAATTTATAAGCTCCATGCGACGTACCAATGGCAATTGCCAATGCGTCGACTCCGGTTTTTTTAACAAAATCCGCAGCCTGCTCAGGATCCGTCAGCAATTGATCATGGGACAGTTTGCCTTCGGCGCCATGCCCATCCTCGGCTTCACCCATCCCGGATTCAAGCGAACCCAGACAACCCAGTTCACCTTCTACTGAAACCCCGACCGCATGCGCCATGTCAACTACGGTAGAAGTCACCTTTACGTTATATTCATAAGAAGAAGGCGTCTTGGCATCCGCTTCCAGCGAGCCATCCATCATCACACTCGAAAAGCCGCTGCGGATAGCATTAATGCAGACCGATGGAGATGCTCCATGATCCTGGTGCATGACAACCGGAATGTGTGGATACGCTTCGACAGCAGCAGCAATCAAATGACGCAGAAAAGCTTCACCTGCGTACTTGCGAGCACCAGCAGATCCCTGCATGATGACCGGACTATTGCATTCATCCGCCGCCTGCATGATTGCTTGAATCTGTTCAAGATTATTGACATTGAAAGCTGGAAGTCCGTAAGCATTTTCAGCGGCATGATCCAACAGTTGACGCAAAGATACGAGTGCCATTTAAATCTCCTTTGGTTTAAAATTAAATGTCGATGGATTGATTTGTACCGATAGGTGATAAAAACTAAAAATACAAATCACCTCTCCAATAATTTTTAATACGCGATATAATACAGTTACTTATTACCTGCATTTAATTTGGGAGGTCGTTTGCAATCTCCAACCCTGACTATTTTCATGGTATTGGTACCGCCAGCTTTGCCAACTGGCTCCCCGATCGTTATCACTATCAAATCTCCGTCCCGCACCGCGCCCCGCTTAAGCAGTTCATTTTCCGCCTGATCCAGAATAAGTTCGGGGTCGGTCAGTCCATGGCCAAACTCTATCGGATAGACCCCGCGAAACAAAGTCATTTTGCTTAATGTATCTTCTTGTGGACTAAGTGCAAAAATTGGTACCTTCGAGCTCCTGCGGGACATGAATAACGCAGTTATACCACTCTGAGTCAACGCTGCAATAGCGCAAATCTTGAGACTGGTGGCGGTATACATGGTTGCACGCGCAATCGCATCTTCGATACTGGCCGCCTCGGTTTCAGGTGACCGTCGAAAATTCAGATTGACCGTATATTCTTTTTCTGCTTCCAGGCAAACCCTGGCCATGGCTGCTACAGATTCGACGGGATATTGACCAGCAGCAGATTCAGCCGATAACATTACGGCATCTGTACCATCCAGGACGGCATTGGCCACATCGGATACCTCGGCACGAGTTGGAATCGGACTGTAAATCATTGATTCCATCATTTGTGTCGCCGTCACCACCAGTTTGTTTGCGGCACGCGCGGCACGTATCATTTTTTTTTGCAATGCCGGAACAACAGCGTCCCCTACTTCTACGGCCAGATCACCACGGGCAACCATGATCGCATCGGACGCATCGAGAATATCATCGAGCGCAAGAATAGCTTCCGACCGCTCGATCTTTGCCATCAGCAGGCTTGTACAGTTTGCTTCCTGCATCAGGGCGCGTGCCTTCCTCATATCGTCACCGGAGCGCGGAAACGATACTGCCAGATAATCCGCTTTCATCAAGGCAGCTGTTTTGATGTCCTCCAAATCCTTCTGCGTCAATGCCGGCGCACTTAGTCCACCACCCTTGCGGTTGATACCCTTGTTATTGGATAGTATGCCACCTTGAATCACTTCGCAGAATACCGCACTACCCACCACCCTGATTACTTTCAGGACGATTCGTCCATCATCCAGCAACAATGTTGCACCTGCCTCAACATCACCTGGCAACGCTTGGTAATCCAGCCCTACCTTTAACTGGTCCCCCAATTCACACTGCGCATCCAGGATAAATTCATCACCGGTTCTCAGTTCGATCTGTCCCTGATGAAATTTACCAATCCGGATTTTGGGGCCCTGCAGATCAGCCAGCACGCCCACTGTTCTACCAGCAGAACGAGCAAGTGAGCGAACCAGTTCTACATGGGCAATATGTTGGTCTCGCGTACCATGCGAAAAATTGATACGAACCACATCGACACCTGCCTCCAGCATACGGGTAAGCGTTACCGGATTGCCAGATGCTGGCCCCAGAGTTGCAACAATTTTGGTTCTTCGCATCGCTTCAGGGGAATGATTTTTTAGAAAAGTCCCACATCAACCGGAAACAGGATAATGGGTAATATTGACTGAATTTAATCAGCGCCTCTGTTCTTCTCAACGCGCGCGTGACTCAAGAATTTCAACTGCAGGTAATGTTTTACCCTCCAGAAACTCAAGAAACGCTCCTCCGGCTGTCGATATATAGGATACCTTGTCATAGATGCCATATTTTTGTATGGCTGCAATCGTATCTCCACCGCCCGCCAAGGTAAATGCCTTGGTTTCCGCAATAGCCATCGCAATCGCGCGTGTTCCCGCACCGAATTGTTCAAATTCAAACACGCCTACTGGTCCATTCCAGACAACTGTTCCTGCTTCTTTAATGATTTTGACCAGCATTTCGGTACTTTTGGGGCCAATGTCAAAAATCATATCATCATCGAGAACGGCATCAGATTCCTTCAAAACGGCAGGCTCATCCTCGGCAAATTTCTTTCCTACCACAACATCAACCGCAATCGGAATGGAAGCATTGCGCGCTGACATTTTTGTCATCAATGCTTTTGCTACCGGTACCAAATCATCTTCACACAGGGATTTTCCTACATTATTTCCGGTCGCCTTCAGGAAAGTATTCGCAATACCACCACCGACAACCAGCTGGTCAACCTTTTCAGCGAGCGACTCCAACACTGTCAGCTTGGTGGAAACTTTGGAGCCGCCAACGATAGCAACCATTGGTCTTGCAGGTTCATGCAGCGCCTTGGTCAACGCGTCCAGCTCTTCAGTGAGCAGGATTCCAGCGCAAGCAACAGGCGCAAACCTGGCGATACCATGCGTGGAGGCTTCTGCGCGATGCGCTGTTCCAAATGCGTCCATCACAAAAATATCGCACAAGGCAGCATACTTTTGTGCTGTCTCATCCTGATTGCTTTTTTCGCCGATATTGACCCGGCAATTCTCCAACACAACCAGCTCACCAGGCGCAACATCAAATCCACCCATTACCCAATCTCGAATTAAACGTACCGGTTTACCCAAGCGGTTACTGATATCGTCCGCTACCGGGCGCAGCGAATTTTCTGCCGACCAGACACCTTCTTCTGGCCGACCAAGATGTGACGTAACCATTACCCTTGCGCCTTGCTTCAAACAATAATTGATCGTGGCCATGGAAGCAGCGATACGAGCATCCGATGTAATCCTGCCATCCTTGATCGGCACATTGAGATCAGCACGGATAAAAACACGTTTGTTTTCGAGGTCAAGATCAACAAGTTTGGTAACAGACACATTTACTCCATAAAAAGGTAAGCGTTTTAAAAAACAAGAAAAAAATCAACAAATCAACCAAAAGCAGATACCGACTTCGACAGAACCACCAGCATAATCTTCAGGGCATCTCCAAAAATCCGAAGGTTGTCACAACACTTTGTTGCTCATAAAAAATGCTTTTTGCCATATCAGACATACACTGCGGCAACATTTTCTGCTCGCACCCTGTTTTGTGTAAGCCCTTCAATTTTTAGAGACGCACTTTGCGTTACAATTATAGATTAGTGATGACCAGCGATAACCCTGACCATTTCCAGCACTTTGCAGGAATAACCCCATTCGTTATCGTACCAGGCAATCACTTTCACAAAACTTTTATCCAGCTGCATGCCCGCTTCGGCATCAAAAACCGATGTACAACTTTCGCCGCGGAAATCTGTAGAAACGACCTTCTGATCCGTATAACCCAAAACACCTTTCATGCTCGTTGTTGAAGCAGATTTCATTGCATTACAAATCTCTTCATAAGAGGCGTCTTTTTCCAGTTCAACCGTCAGATCAACCACAGAAACATCAGAGGTCGGCACTCGGAAAGCCATGCCAGTCAATTTTTTATTCAGTTCGGGAATCACTACCCCCACTGCTTTGGCCGCACCTGTCGAAGAGGGAATAATATTTTCCAATATGCCGCGCCCACCACGCCAATCCTTGTTGGAAGGGCCATCAACCGTTTTCTGGGTAGCAGTAGCAGCATGAACAGTTGTCATCAACCCGCGTTTTATCCCCCAGGTATCATTAAGCACCTTGGCAATTGGAGCGAGACAATTGGTAGTACACGATGCATTGGAAATGATGGCTTCGCCATGATAGGTTTTGTCATTTACACCGTATACGTACATCGGAGTATCGTCTTTCGAAGGGGCTGACATCACAACTTTTTTGGCGCCGGCCCGAAGGTGTTTCTCACACTGCTCTTTGGTCAGAAAGAGTCCGGTTGACTCAACGACAATCTCGGCACCCACTTCGCCCCATTTCAGCTCTGTGGGGTCCTTAATGGCAGTCAGTCGAATTTTCTTGCCATTGACCACCAAATCGTTACCCTCGACAGATACCTCTCCGTTAAAACGGCCATGCACCGAATCATGCGTCAACATGTAGGCAAGATAATCCGGTTCCAGCAAGTCATTGATCGCAACCACATCTATATCATTAAATTTTTCAATCGATGCGCGAAAAACCATTCTACCAATACGACCAAAACCATTGATACCAACTTTAATTGCCATCCCGCCATCTCCATAAACAAACTCTATTCAAGGTACTTCTAAAAATCCATAGTCATCCAATACCGACGCTGCGCATACAAATTGTTCCACCTAACAGTAATGTCAGTATAAACAACCTTTATCACGCCTTGTCTTGTTGATCCTGAACTCTAGAAATATCCTTGAATTGATTAATTGATAAAAACCCAGCTATTTGTTACAAAACCTTTTTTACCGCATCAAGAACATTGCCGATTGTAAAGCCAAAATACTCAAACAATTTATTGGCCGGGGCGGATTCACCAAATGTGCTCATGCCGACAACCTCTCCGTCAAGCCCTACATATTTACGCCAGCCATCCGTCACGCCTGCTTCAACCGCAACGCGTCCGATACCTTTGGGCAATACGCTTTCCTGATAGGCACGATCCTGCCGGTCGAACACATTGGTACAAGGCATGGACACCACCCGAACCATAATATTCTCTTTTGCCAGTTCCTTTTGTGCCGCCCTGGCCAACCCGACTTCAGAACCCGTAGCGATGATAACAGCCCGAGGGTTACTATCAGACGCTTCCGATAGAATATACCCTCCCTTGGAAATTAAGCCGATTGTCATCGCATCCCGATTCTGGAAAGCCAGATTCTGACGGCTGAAGATAAGAGAACTTGGCCCTTCGCGCCGCTCGATGGCGCGAACCCAGGCAACGGTTGATTCAACCGTATCACAGGGACGCCATACATCCATATTAGGAATCAGACGTAACGTTGCAGTTTGCTCTACAGGCTGATGTGTCGGGCCGTCTTCTCCCAAGCCAATGGAATCATGGGTATATACGAAAATATTACGAATTTTCATCAATGCAGCCATACGCAGAGCATTACGCGCATATTCAGAAAACATCAGGAATGTCCCACCATAAGGAATAATACCTCCATGCAGAGACAACCCATTCATGACGGCGCTCATTCCAAACTCGCGAACACCATAATAAATATAATTTCCATCAGCAGAATCACCCGTGATGCCTTTGGAACCCGACCACTTGGTCAAATTCGAACCTGCCAGATCGGCTGACCCACCGGCCAGTTCAGGCAAAAATGGCGCCAACGCTTCAATTGCGTTTTGTGACGCCTTGCGCGTGGCAATGGTTTCTGCCTTGGCATTGACCTGGCTAATGACGCTGTCAGCATGATCCATCCACCCGGCAGGCAAATCACCGCGCATGCGACGGCTGAATTCTGCCGCTTCAACAGGATATTTCCGTGTATATTCCGCATACCGTTCGTTCCATGAATTCTCCAGCGCCTGTCCTTTGTCACGCGCATCCCATGCGTCATAAATATCCTGTGGAATTTCAAAAGGCAGGTGATGCCAGCCAATGTGCGGACGCGCTGCGGCAATTTCCTCATCACCCAAAGCCGCGCCATGCACATCATGCGTATTAGCCTTGTTTGGAGAACCAAGACCAATGACGGTTTTACAACAAATCATGGTCGGTTTATCCTGTACTTTCTTTGCAGCCTCTATAGCCGCCTCGATTGCTTCCGCATTGTGCCCGTCCACATTTGGTACAACGTGCCAGCCGTATGCTTCAAATCGTTTCGGCGTATCATCGGTAAACCATCCCTCGACATGCCCGTCTATGGAAATACCATTATCATCATAGAAACAGATTAATTTACCCAGTTTCAAGGTACCAGCCAGAGAACACGCCTCATGCGATATCCCCTCCATCAAGCAGCCGTCTCCTAAAAAGACATACGTATTGTGGTCGACTATATTGAAACCTGGACGGTTAAATTCCGCAGCCAGCATTTTTTCGGCCAACGCCATGCCAACGGCATTGGTGATTCCCTGACCAAGCGGCCCGGTAGTCGTTTCCACACCCGGCGTATAGCCGTATTCAGGATGCCCCGGTGTTTTGGAGTGCAGTTGACGAAAATTTTTGATGTCTTCGATCGAAACATCATAGCCGGTCAGGTGTAACAAAGCGTACAGCAGCATTGAACCGTGGCCGTTGGACAGCACAAAACGGTCACGATCACACCACTGGGGATTGGCAGGATTGTGCTGCAAATGATGAACCCACAATACTTCCGCAATCTCTGCCATTCCCATCGGCATACCGGGATGACCAGAATTGGCTTTTTGCACCGCATCCATGGCAAGCGCACGAATCGCGCTCGTCAAATTCTTGAATACCGGTGGATTGAAATCTTTGAATGCCTCGCTCATTTATCCTCACCCCTCGTCCTGAAATTTTCCTGGAAACCAGCCCAGCCTCAACAACACCGCCGAAAACTGCACAAGCTGGAAAAAGTGCGTATTATCGCCTAAGTTCTTCTGCTTCACAACCACATGCGTCAGTTTTGTAGCCCGCACACTACCACAAAGGCAGTGTCCAACAGGGGAATTGGCTGAAATCATTCACAAGTCCTGCGCGACGACTCTACGCCACACGATCTTTTCTGTCAGCCTGGAAACAACCGTAGCAGTCGTATTTTAGTCACGGATCGAGCTGTTCGGTATGCAGTCCGGCAATCTCGTTCAGGTTGAAGCTCGCAGCGCAGACCTTCAACAAGGATGTGAAACAATTATCTTGCTGCGCAGGCTAATC
>JAVVEX010000012.1:5479-27782 GCA_032251195.1 Nitrosomonas sp. | reverse complement strand
TTTCATGGTGCGCCCCTCTTTTTACATACCGATACACATTGGACGCTCAATTCAACAATTAATTGCGACATAGCCTAATTTTTCTCTGCCGCACAGTATGCTGCTGATTATATTGCTTGCGCTGTTGTTCGGTATCGGCGCCAGGGCGCAGGGAATTGCGTTCTTGCCGTTTATCAAAGGATTTGCGCTTGTTTCCCTGCTTGCGTTGATTTCGTTGCTGCTGGCGGCGCAAAATGATTTCAAGAGTTACGGGATCGAATACGCTATCTGGGCAATTCTGATCGGAATCGTGATCAGCAACAGTATTGGTACGCCAGAGTGGGCATCCAGTGCGCTCCAGACCGAGTTCTATATCAAGACCGGACTGATTTTGATGGGCGCGGAGTTGATGATTGGCAAAATTCTCGCAATTGGTCTGCCGGGTATCTTCGTCGCCTGGATAGTGACGCCAATCGTGCTGGTGGCAACTTACTGGTTTGGTCAGACCATACTGAAAATCACATCCAGATCACTCAATATCACGATCAGCGCGGACATGAGTGTATGCGGCGTATCTGCCGCAATTGCAGTTGCCGCAGCGAGCAAGGCTACTCGCGAGGAGCTAACGGTGGCAATCGGTCTGAGCATGATATTTACCGCAGTCATGATGGTCGTTATGCCGCTATTTATCAAATTTGTCGGAATATCGGACATCCTGGGCGGTGCGTGGATAGGCGGCACAATTGACAGTTCTGGCGCGGTGGTGGCCGCCGGCGCCGCGCTTGGCGATCGCGCCATGTATGTGGCCACCACAATCAAAATGATCCAGAACATACTGATCGGCATCATCGCATTTGCGGTCGCGGTTTATTTTGCCACGAGGGTTGAAAAAACGGCAGAGGGGTCACGTATCGGTGCCGGCGAAATATGGCACCGTTTTCCCAAATTTATTCTCGGGTTTATTGGCGCCAGTTTATTATTTTCACTGTTGCATGCTCTGCTGGACAAACCTGTGGCCGATCTGGTGCTGGAGAAGGGCGTGCTGAGTGATGTCACCAGGAACTTGCGCACCTGGTTTTTCTGCCTGGCGTTTGCCAGCATCGGACTTTCCACTAACTTCAAGGTTATGAGGCATCATTTTGTCGGCGGCAAACCTTTTGTACTGTATATCTGCGGTCAGTTCCTGAATCTGCTGCTGACGCTTGGCGTTGCTTATTTGATGTTCTACGTGGTATTTCCGGAAATCACAGCGACAATCTAATAAACACCAGAATGGTGCGCGATAAGGGTTTTGGCGATGTTTGCCCATAAAGACACCTGAACCGGATAACAGTGACACAAATATGTCACAATTCTGTAAAGAATGACCAATAAACTGACGTTCCTTGCTGACGTTGTGCTTAAATCGCTCCAACAGATATCTCGGCAAATTTTTTATTTATGTATTATGTATAAAGGGTCGATCGATATGAACCAGTCCAATTTATTTAAACAAACGGCTATTTCCCTGGCTATTCTCGGCGGAGCGCTGTTTTATAGTTCAGCTGCAATGGCAAGTGCGCAATTTAATCCTGCTGATAACACAGTTGATATTGCCGCTGTTGATCTGCCAAATGGCAGAACTCATATTAACGCGGAGACGTTCAGTGCGAAATTACGTGTGATTGACACCGGCAATGGCAATCTGGAGCTGGAGCTGATGGATGCGGCATTGATTTCCACGCCGGATGCGGAACGGTCTCATTTTGATGCGGCTTTTGGTCAGGTGTACGTCCCCGATGTGGATATTGGGGGGGTTAAATACAATGCCGTTCTGGAATTGATCCCGAATTCCAATCCGCTACGTTTTCTGGTCAAGCACTTCCATCAGGTTGCGTTTACCAGCTGCCCCGCCTTTGCCGCACCGATCACAGAAATTCAAGGTGCCTGCCTTCTTCAAGGTGAAATCAATCAGGATATCCGGTTGACCAATGATATCCGCTGGATTATCGATGGAGGCGTATTTATTGGTGGCGATAACGCCAGCAGCGCAACGCTTTCCATTGAACCAGACACACGCCTGAGCGGTCGTAGCGGGTTGGATTTTCTGCAGGTGCGCCGGGGGTCTAAAATTGAGGCAATTGGCACGCCACAACACCCGATCGTCATGACCGGGCCAAGAGAGGAAAACCCTGGAGAATGGGGCGGTTTGTTGCTGGTTGGCAATGCGCCTGTCAACGGCTGTTCCGAAGGTGTGGCCGTGTGTGAGCAGGTCAACGAAGCGATCTCGACAGAATCGTTTGGGGGGAATGTGCCGGAAGACAACAGCGGTGTCCTCAAATATGTTTCCATTCGGTTTGCCGGTTTTGAGGTTCGTCCTAATGAAGAGCTGAACTGCCTGACACTGCTGGGCGTTGGCTCTGGAACCACAATCGACTTTGTGCAGTGCCACAGGGGCTTGGATGACGGATTTGAAATGTTTGGCGGTACTGTCAATATGACGCATATGGTTTCCAGTGGTAATGGCGATGATGGTTTTGACTTGCAGACCGGCTGGAGAGGCAAGGCGCAGTTTGTTCTCCTGGCTGCGTCATCAGACGACGGTGATGCGGGCATCGAAGCCGATAACAATGGATCGAATCACGACAGCCTGCCTCGCTCGCTTGGGCAATTGGCAAACTTCACCATAATCGGTTCCGGAACAGAGATTGGCGGTAATGGCGCAGTTTTGCGTCGTGGCACGGCCGCCAATATTTATAATACGGTTATCACAGATTATCCTGTGAGCTGTCTGACCATTGACAATCCCGCTACCTTTGAGAATGCCGGCAATATCGGCAACTTAAGCGGTCAACTTACCATCGAAAACAGCTATGTGAACTGCAGCACAGCGTTAAACGATCGGGATGACATGCCTTTCAAGGCAAGCGACTGGTTTGCCTCACAGGCTGGCAATGTTGTGGGCGACCCTCAGTTAAACGGCTTTTTGCCGGCATTTGGCTCGCCGCTAAGTAGCAGCGATCCGCTTTCCTCGGATGATCCGTTTTTTGTGAAAGCCAACTACATTGGCGCTTTTGCAGATGAAAACGATGATTGGACCAAAGGCGGCTGGACGATTGGTCTTGAATAGACGCAATCTGGTTGATTGATTTTCTCTTGAACCAGGATCGTATTTACTTACGGTCCTGGTTTTTTATTGGGACGAGACAAACAGCCATCGGAAAAGCAGCCGTTTCACGGCTGAAAAAATCTCAATAGACGCAAACGCAATTTGTTTGGTGCGATCTCAAATTTGGCAAGTGGATTTTTAGAGACGCCCAAGTAACAGACAAGATATCAATTCTGATTTCAGGTGTCGGAAACCTTCCGATACCGCACATCGGGCAGCGCCGGCGCATGCCTTGCTGACCGCCGCAATCCCGCTGCCAATACAACGCTTTCGCACCCATCTCGCCAGCGACCAGCCAATTTACTTGTCGTAAAACAAATCAATCCCTACAGTTGAATACAACCAGCTTTGCAGTGTATCAATGCAGGCTGATGTTGCGCGCATAGCCTGCTTGGGCGGGTACGTGCCAAATGTTCGCCTTGGTTGATCGGGCGAACAGATAATCACGCCTGACAGCATCGCAAAATCATCAGTGGAGACATGTTGGCGACCAGGAATGAATTGCGCGCCCGGACGTTTTATATGTTTTCTGCATAAAGGGTTATTTTTCTTGACTGGCAAATAATTTTTGATTAAAGTGGCGGTAAGTGGAAAAAAAATTAATTATGTGGGCATTTGTGGGATAGTGTTGTTGGCCTTGGCGTGAGTAAATTGTATTCTTGACGGATAACAAAGGGGGCGGAATGTTTCGTGGCATCACGCAATTGAGCCTCGACAGCAAGGGACGGCTTGCGATTCCAACCAAATACCGGGACGAGTTTGCGACCAGTTGCGCAGGGAATATTGTTGTTACGGCAGATCCTTCCCGATGTTTGCTGATTTATCCCCGGCCAGCCTGGGAACCGATAGAGCAAAAATTGAACAGTCTTTCCGGTTTTGATCCTCGGATCCGTGGTTTGCAGCGATTGCTCATTGGAAATGCCTGTGATGTTGAGATGGATGGCTCGGGAAGAATACTGATCAACCCGCCCTTGCGGCAATTTGCCGAATTAACAAAAGAAGTTGTCCTTGCAGGGCAAGGCACAAAGCTCGAACTTTGGGACAGCGACCGGTGGAATCAGGAAATTGAAGCCGCGCTGGCTTGCAAGAATGGCGATATCCCGCCAGAGCTGGAAGGGTTTTCACTGTAATGTGTTGTTGAAATTTTGCATACGCCAGTTTTACTTGATGCGGCGGTTGATGCGCTGGCGATCAGAGCGGATGGCGTTTATGTCGACGGCACGTTTGGCTATGGTGGGCATAGTCGCCTGATTCTGTCGAAACTCGGTGAAAGCGGCAGACTGATTGTCTTTGACAAGGATCCGGTTGCCGTCAGTGTGGCGAGATCGATTCAGGATAAACGGCTGCACGTGGTGCATGGCAACTATACGGATATTGACGGGGTATTGCGGGCACTGGCGATAACGGGTGTGGATGGGATCCTGCTGGATCTTGGCGTGTCGTCCATGCAACTGGAAGGGGTTACTCGCGGATTCAGTTTTCGTCATGGCGGGCAGCTTGATATGCGAATGGACACCAGTCGTGGCGAAACGGCAGCGCAGTGGCTGGCAACGGTCGACGAGGCAACATTGAAAAAGGTGATCAGGGATTATGGCGAAGAACGGTATGCTGGGCAGATTGCAAGTGCAATTGTCATCGAGCGGGCAAGGCAACCTGTTGCCAATACGCTTCAGCTTGCCGAAATTGTTGCAGCGGTCGTGCGCGCGCGCAGCCATAGGCGGGAATACCGGCAGCATCCGGCAACACGCACCTTCCAGGCGATCAGGATTTATCTCAATCAAGAGCTTGAGGCGTTATCGTTAGTATTGCCGATGTGCCTGGCCAGGCTAAACCCGTCAGGCAGACTGGCTGTGATCAGCTTTCATTCGCTGGAAGATCGTATTGTCAAAAAATTCATGCGCGTACAGGCCATGACTGATGCCTTGCCACGCAAACTGCCAGTTCGTGACTATGAGCGTTTACAGCATAGTCAGCAGAAATTGTTGTTGATTGGAAAAAAGATTCGCCCGGATGCGACCGAAATTGCAGCAAACCCTCGTGCACGCAGCGCCATTATGCGCGTCGCTGAAAAATTGAAACCAGCATCATAAACAGATGATTAAATCAAACATGGTGTTCTTTTTAATATTGATTATCTCTGGTCTGAGTATTGTCACTTCACGGCATGAAGCTCGCAAGCTGTTTATGGAGCAGGAAAAAGAACAGATACGGGCAAAGCAAATTGCTGTCGAGCGGGATCAGCTGTTGCTGGAACAAAGTACGCTCGCCATGCATGCACGGGTTGAGAACATCGCCAGGACTCAACTGAAAATGGTTGTGCCAACGGCTGTAAGTGTACTGGCAATTCGGCCAGAGAACGCTTCGGTCGCATCAAAATGAAGCTTGCCCCGGTCAGGTTCAATCAGACCGGCGAGGATAGCGCAACGCTACCCATCGTGCGTTCACGTATCGTTCTGGGAATGCTGATACTGGCTTTAATCGTATTGGCGGGGCGTGCGATCTATCTGCAGGCGTTCAATAATGATTTTTTGCAACAACAGGGCGAGTTGCGCCATAGCCGGATAGTCGAGCAAAGTGTGCCGCGTGGTAGCATCAGGGATCGGAATGGCGAGATCCTTGCCATTAGTGTGCCTGTCAGATCCATCTGGATTGATCCGCAACGGATTAATATGACACAAGCGCAACTCAGTTCACTGTCCGGGTTGCTCGGAATGCCTCGGGCTGTTATTCAGGAGCGTGCCAACAGCAATAAAAAATTCGTTTACCTGAAAAGACGCTTGCCGCCCAGTTTGACCACGGAAATTGCTCAACTTGGTATCAAGGGGCTTTATTTCAAACCGGAGTACTATCGCTACTACCCAACACGCGAATTGGCCGCGCATATTCTAGGATTTACTGATATCGATGACAATGGGCAGGAGGGGCTGGAGTTGGCCTGGCAGGACAGTCTGGCCAGCGAGCATGGCAAACGGCGAGTCATCAAGGATCGGCTCGGGCGCGTGGTCGATAATGTCGAGCGCATACATTCACCGAAACCAGGTCAGGATCTGACATTATCCATTGACAGTAAAATACAGTATCTTGCTTACCGGGAACTAAGTCGCGCAGTCAATGCGCATCGCGCTCGCGCTGGCAGTATCGTCGCGCTTGATGCGCAGACGGGCGAGATACTCGCAATGGCAAACTATCCGGCATTCAACCCCAATCAGCGCGCCAACATAAATAAAGACGCCATGCGTAACCGGGTGCTGGTGGATGAGTTCGAGCCAGGTTCCACCTTGAAACCATTTGCGGTTGCTGTGGCGCTGGAAACCGGTCGTATCAGGCCCGATACGCTCATGGAAACATCTGCGGGCGTGCTAAAAATTGGTAAGGCGGCGATACGTGATGTCCGCAGCAAAGGGGACTTGACTGTTGCGCAGGTTATCCAGAGATCGAGTAACGTTGGTGTTGCGAGGATTGCAATGCTTTTGCCTTCGCAAACATTATGGGAGATGTTCAATCGTGCCGGTTTCGGCACCGAAACCGGCCTGGGATTTCCGGGCGAGGTCAGCGGTAAGCTGCGCGATCATCGCAGTTGGCGGCCAATCGAGCAGGTAACCATGGCATACGGCCATGGTATTTCAGTGAATCTTATGCAGCTGGCGCGCGCCTATACCCTGTTTACTGCCGGTGGCGAGTTGAAGCCGATTACCCTGCTGAAGCGCGACAAGCCGGTGGTTGGCCAGAAAATCATTTCACGCGAAACCGCGCTGGCAATCAGTAACATGCTGGAGATGGCGGTACAACCAGACGGAACAGGTTCACGCGCGCGCATCCATGGGTATCGCACGGCGGGTAAAACAGGAACCGCACACAAGCGCCTGGAAAATCAAAAAGGCTATGCTGCAAATCGCTATTTGTCCTCTTTTGTCGGATATGCGCCGGTTTCCAATCCGCGCGTCATCATCGCCGTCATGATTGATGAGCCCAATGCCGGAGAGCACTATGGAGGCAGCGTTGCTGCACCGGTATTCAGCCGGGTCATGGAGGAAACATTAAGAATGCTGGAGGTTCCTTTTGATCAACCCTGGCCAAATCTGGTTACTTCACCTCCTGCTGCCAGCGAGCGTCAGGAGGGATAATGACCATGCTAGGCCATAAGCCTCCAAAAGTTTTTTCGATCGATTCACTCGATGCGCTTGATCTGAAAATACATCGTCTGGTAACCGACAGCCGGGAATTGAAACCGGGCGATACGTTTATTGCGTATGCGGGTGAAAATTTCGATGCCCGTCAAGATATTCCCGAGGCTATTGCCATAGGTGTAAACGCCATTATCTGGGAAAAAAAAGGATTTACCTGGGACCCTCGGTGGCAATTGCCTAATCTCGCGGTTACTCATTTACGGCAAAAGGCAGGGTTGATTGCAAGCCATCTACATGACTACCCCTCGCGTCGATTATGGCTGGTTGGCATTACCGGCACCAATGGTAAAACTTCATGCAGTCACTGGTTCGCTCAGGCAATGACGGCGCTGGGCAAAAAAACAGCTGTCATCGGTACGCTTGGCCACGGATTTGCCAATGCCCTTACTGCCACGACGCATACCACGCCTGATGCGGCGCAACTGCAGCAATTACTTGCGGAATTTGTCCAGCAGCAGGCGCAGTCCGTGGTGATGGAGGCTTCATCGCACGGACTGGATCAAGGCAGGTTGACCGGTGCGGAATTCTCGGTTGCAGTGTTGACCAACTTGTCCCACGATCATCTCGATTACCACGGCACAATGGATTCGTATGCCGCAACCAAGGCGAAACTGTTTTTCTGGCCTGGCCTGAAATCTGTCGTGCTGAATCTGGATGAAGTGCTGGGCGTGGAATTGTCTCGTCAGCTGGAAAACAAAGCCGTGCAGGTAATAGGCTACGGCTTCAAACTGCCACGCGAAGGCAGCTGGATGACCAAAAACCAGCAAGTGCTATTTGGTAGCAATATTCAACTGCGCATGGATAGTATTCAGTTCGATGTGGTTTTTTCTGGGCGGCAGGCAACGCTGCAATGCCAGGTGGCCGGACGCTTTAATGCCTACAATTTGCTTGCGGTTCTCGCCACCTTGATTGCCAGTGGCGTTGATTTTGATGGTGCGGTACAGGCGCTGCGGCAAATCCGTCCGGTTCCTGGGCGCATGGAATTGCTCGGTGGTGGAAAACACCCTGTCGTCATTGTTGATTACGCGCACACGCCGGATGCACTTAGTGAGGTGCTGGCAGGGTTGCGTGAAACGATGGCCAGCACACACCAGAAACCTGCCGGCAAGGATCGAGCAAGACTGATTTGTGTAACAGGATGTGGCGGCGACCGGGATCGCAGCAAGCGCCCTCTGATCGGTGAAATTGCAGCCAGATTGGCAGATGAAGTTATTTTTACCAGCGACAATCCCCGTAGCGAACGCCCCGAAGACATCATCATGGAAATGCTCAGTGGTATTCGGGATACGCAAAAAGATCACTGTATAGTGGAAATTGATCGCAGCGCGGCGATTTATCGTGCGATTCAGCAGGCACGCAGGCAGGATGTGGTGTTAATCGCCGGCAAAGGCGCTGAAATGCACCAGCAAAGACAGGGCAGGAAGTGCCCCCATGATGATCGCAAAATTGTCAGGCAGGTATTGCGCGATCTCGTCAGACAAAAAATGCAGGAAATAGCGCAATGAGTGTCAATGCGCACAATCCGGTGATGATGGACATACAGCAGGCCGCCTGCGTGCTTGGCGCGGAATGGTCGGGTGGCAATCCGTTTTTTAACAGCGTGAGCACTGACAGCCGCACGCTACGTACTGGCAGCCTCTTCGTTGCATTGTCGGGAGCACACTTTGACGGCCACCGGTTCATTCCGGAAGCCATCGATAAGGGCGCGGTTGCCGCAATGATTTCGGATGAGGCCGCAGACCTTGAAAAAAAACTTGTTTCACCTGATTTTGCCTGGTTACGGGTCAAGAACCCACGACTCAGCCTGGGGCAGCTCGCGGCAGCATGGCGCAAGCGTTTTGATCTCACATTGGTCGCAGTGACCGGCAGTAACGGCAAAACCACCGTTAAGGAAATGCTGGCGGCCATCTTGCGCCAGCATGCCGGTGCTTGTCATACGCTGGCAACTGCCGGAAACCTCAATAATGACATCGGCGTGCCACTGACACTGCTGCAGCTCAACGCAGACCACCGTTACGCCGTCATCGAGATGGGCATGAACCATAGTGGCGAGATTGCCTGTTTATCCAGTCTTGCTGCACCGACCATTGCAGTCATTACGAACGCTGGCTCAGCGCATATGGCGCATTTAGGCGAAACTGCCGCGATTGCCGCTGCCAAAGGGGAAATTTTTGCGGGCATGGACAAATCCGGTATTGCTGTTATCAACGCAGATGATCGTTATGCGCCATTATGGCGCCAACTTGCCGGCGAGCGGCAAATAGTGGATTTTGGTCTGACGCATGATGCCAGCGTTAGTGCGCGGCGTTTGCAGGATGCTGCGGGAAATGGCTGGTTGTTATCTTTACCCGATGGACAGATCGAATTCATGCTGCAAGTGCCGGGGCAGCACAATATTTACAATGCGCTTGCCGCCGCCGCCGCCGCCCATGCCGCCGGCATCGGTATCACTGAAATCGCAGCCGGGCTGCGTTCCTATACAGGTACGCATGGACGTTTGCAAATAATGGCAGGCCAGTGCCATTCGACGATGATAGACGACACCTATAACGCCAATCCGGAATCCATGCAGGCGGCCATTGCTGTATTGTGCGACATGTGCGGCAAGAAAATTCTGGTGATGGGCGATATGGGAGAACTGGGCGTGGCGGCAGCAGAATACCACCGACAAATTGGTCACCTGGCGCGCGAGGCAAAATTGGACGCACTGCTGGCGCTTGGGGAATTGAGCGCGCATGCTGTTGAAGCGTTTGGTCGCAACGGACAACACTTTGCGCATCTGGATGATTTGCTGGCCAGCTTGACAAAGTTGCTCGATACCAATGTAACCGTGCTGGTTAAAGGTTCACGCGCTATGCGCATGGAACGGATCATCGAAAAACTGTCCACGGCTCAAGAATCCACCAACAGGAATACCGCCATGCGTGGTCGGAATGAACATTAAATTACTCTGGAATCCCACATGCTATTAGCGTTATCTCAGTGGGTAGCGGAAGATATTCGCGCGTTCAATGTATTTGGTTACATTACATTGCGCACCATGCTGGCGGCACTGACTGCGCTGATCATCTCGTTTTTAATCGGCCCTTATATGATACGTATCCTGGCCATACGAAAAATTGGCCAATCGGTACGCAATGATGGGCCAGAGTCACACCTCATCAAGGCGGGTACTCCTACCATGGGCGGCGCCCTCATTTTGATCGCGGTTCTGGTAACGACGCTTTTGTGGGCAGATTTGAGCAATCGCTATATCTGGGTAGTGTTACTGACCACGCTGGGCTTTGGCATAATCGGCTGGGTGGACGATTATCGCAAGGTCATATTGCGTAATTCCAAAGGTCTGTCCGCAACCTCCAAACTTATCTGGCAATCCATTATTGCTCTGATTGTCGCCATTTATCTGCTATCGACCGCCGAGCTTGCCCAACACACCGAACTGATCGTGCCTTTTTTCAAGGAAATCGCCATACCGCTGGGGGCATTCTCTTTTATCCTGCTGACTTATCTGGTGATTGTAGGCAGCAGCAATGCAGTTAACCTGACTGATGGTTTGGATGGGCTGGCCATCATGCCAACTGTCATGGTGAGTGGCGCGCTGGCTATTTTTGCCTATCTGGCAGGGCATGCCATTTTTGCAAAATATCTGGGGATTCCACATATTCCAAATGCAGGTGAGCTGGCGGTATTTTGTGGCGCGCTGGCGGGTGCGGGTTTGGCGTTTCTCTGGTTTAACACCTATCCGGCAGAAGTATTCATGGGTGACGTTGGCGCCCTGGCCCTGGGCGCGGCATTGGGCATAGTGGCCGTTATCGTGCGTCAGGAAATTGTGTTGGCTATCATGGGGGGGGTGTTTGTGATGGAAGCACTGTCGGTCATGCTGCAAGTTGCATCGTATAAGCTGTTTGATAAGCGTGTTTTCCGAATGGCGCCGCTTCACCATCATTACGAGCTGAAAGGTTGGAAAGAAAACCAGGTGGTGGTGAGATTCTGGATTATCACCATCATTCTGGTGCTGGTAGGGTTGTCTACACTGAAGCTGCGATAAACGATGAATTATCACGGTAAAAAAATATTAATTCTGGGTATGGGGAATACCGGGCTATCAACGGCAAAATGGCTATCCCGTACAGGTGCAATATTATCTGCCGCCGACACCCGGCAGGCGCCGCCAAATCAGGCATTGTTTAATGAGATCATCCCGGCGGAGAACGTTCATTGCGGGCCATTCCAGGCCAGTATTTTTTCACAGATAGACCTTATTGCAATCAGTCCGGGCATACCCCTTGGCGAACCGTTGGTGGCCGCTGCCGTACAACAAGGCATTCCGGTCGTGGGTGATATTGAATTATTCGCGCTCGCCCTGAGGGAGCATGGTCATGCCCAGACAAAAATTATTGCCATTACTGGCTCCAATGGCAAGTCCACCGTCACTACCATGGTAGGCATGATGGCTGAAAGTGCGGGCTGGGAAGTGGAAGTCGCGGGCAATATCGGGCGCACGGTGCTGGATGCGTTGATGCAGAGCATAGACAACAATCGCTGGCCGCAATTATGGGTGCTCGAGCTTTCCAGTTTTCAGCTGGAAACCACCCGGAATTTGCAGGCTGATGCGGCGGCAGTATTGAATCTGAGTGAAGACCATTTGGATCGTTATGATGATATGTCAGCATACGCTGCTGCAAAATCAGTGCTATTTTCCAGCAGCAATTGCAGGGGAATACAAGTACTCAACCGCGATGATCCACTCGTTTTGGTGATGGCGCGAGTGAATTGCAAACAATTCAGTTTTGGTCTGACCGAGCCCGCAACAGACGAAGAATTTGGCGTGCTCCCGGACGGTGCGGATTTATGGCTGGCGCAAGGAAATACCTGTCTGATGAAAACCAGTGAACTTGCGGTTGCCGGGTTGCATAATGCTGCAAATGCGCTGGCGGCGCTGGCGTTATGTCGTGCCATTTCCCTGCCATTTGAGCCATTGTTGAGCGCCTTGCGCGACTTTAAAGGGTTGCCGCATCGTATGCAGAAAGTGGCTGATTTCAATGAAATTGCTTTTTTCAATGATTCCAAGAGCACGAATGTGGGTTCGGCAATTGCGGCGCTGAATGGATTGCCAGCCAAAGTAATATTGATTGCGGGGGGTGATGGGAAAGGACAGAATTTTCTGCCGTTAAAGCACCCTGTTCGCAAGCATGCGCGCAGTGTCGTTTTGCTGGGACGGGATGCAGCAAGCATAGCAAGCGTCATCCAGGATTGCGGTATACCGGTATACCAGGTTGCGACCATGCAAAAAGCGGTACAGCTCAGTTTCTTGCTGGCGGAGCCAGGAGATTATGTGCTGCTCTCACCCGCCTGTGCCAGCCTCGACATGTTCAATAATTATGTGCATCGTGCCGAGGTATTTGTCAGCGCAGTCAAGGCTATCGAGAACAATCTCGTTCTGCCAGCACAGGTGCAACATTAAGCCATGCTGACCTTGCCAACCGCCCGCAGTACTCAAAGCAAATCAAGCTTCGATCTGGTACTGATCTGGACAGTCTTGTTTTTACTTGGATTGGGGCTGGTCATGATGTATTCCGCCTCCATTGCGATTGCCGAAACCGGGCAGGGCACCCGTAGCGCATACTATTATCTTGAAAAGCAAAGCATCGTCATTCTGGGTAGCGTATTTATCGGCTGGATTGTTTTTTATCTGTGTTCCGTTGATGGCTGGAAAATGTATTGTTCCCATCTGCTATTGATTGGCCTGGTGCTGCTGCTAGTAGTTCTGTTGCCGGGCGTGGGTCGAGAAATCAATGGCAGTTATCGCTGGATTCCGTTGGGCGTGGCAAATTTTCAGCCCTCTGAAGTCATGAAACTAATCATTATCGTTTTTACGGCAGGCTATGCTGTACGCAGACGCGCTCATCTGAATCACTTGTTCAAGGGGCTTCTGCCAATACTGGCAATTTTGACGGTTATTGCCGGATTACTCCTGCTACAAAAGGATTATGGTGCGCTGGTTGTCATTACCCTTGCGATGTGCGGCATCCTGTTCATGGGCGGCATGAACATCAAGTCATTTCTGGTGCTGCTCGGCATGGGAAGCGTACTTTTCCTGCTGGCGGTAGTGATAGAGCCGTATCGCATGATGAGAATCGCTACCTTCATGGATCCATGGGGTGACCCATTTGACAAGGGCTATCAATTAAGTCATGCCTTGATTGCCTTTGGGCTTGGCGGACTGTCCGGGGCGGGGCTGGGTGGCAGCGTGGAAAAACTGCATTACCTGCCGGAGGCGCATACGGATTTCATGTTTGCCGTCCTGGCCGAGGAGCTTGGTTTTCTGGGCGTTGCAACGGTAATCGCTTTGTTTGCCTGTCTATTGCTGCGCACTTTCCGTATTGGCCGTCATGCTCAGCAACGAGGGGAGCATTTTGGCGCGCTGGTTGCGTACGGAATTGGTGCCTGGTTTGGTTTGCAGACATTTATCAATATGGGGGTCAACATGGGGCTTTTGCCCACCAAAGGATTGACTTTGCCCTTCATGAGCTATGGTGGCAGCAGCATGTTTATCTGTTGCATTACGATAGCATTGTTGCTGCGCATTGATTGGGAAAACCGGCAAGACCTGTCAAGGGACAGTATATGAGACTATTTTGCGGGTATATTCCCCAAATAAATGTCATTACGAGAGACACATGGCGCGCACAATCATAATCATGGCGGGCGGCACTGGCGGGCATATATTTCCAGGACTCGCAGTAGCGGCATTTTTGCGCGATCAGGGTTGGCGCGTCATCTGGTTGGGCACACAGCAGGGCATGGAAACCACCATGGTGCCACAATATGGTTTTCCACTTGAAACAATCCGGTTTTCGGCTGCAAGAGGACAGAAAGCATTTGATTACGTCCTGTTGCCCTGGCGGCTGCAACGCGCCTGCTGGCAAAGTCTGCGCATTCTACGGCGTTTGCGTCCGGATGTGGTGCTGGGGCTGGGAGGATATCCTGCGCTGCCAGGCGGCATGATGGCCACATTGCTGGGTATCCCGCTCATTATCCACGAACAGAACACCGTAGCAGGTTTGACCAACAAGGTGCTGGCAAAAATTGCAGACCGTATTCTGCTGGCTTTTCCGGGCGCCCTCTCTGGACATAAAAAAAACCTGCGAGTCACTGGAAATCCGATCCGTGCGGAAATTGCCAGGCTACTTCCACCGGAACATCGCTACCGTCAGCGTTCCGGGAAATTAAAACTGCTGATCGTCGGAGGCAGTCTCGGTGCGCAAAAATTGAATACAGTTATCCCGCAGGCATTGGCCATGATGGATGATGCCCGGCGCCCATTGATCGTGCATCAGGCGGGCAAGGCGCATCTCGCTGATCTGGAGAAAACTTACGCGGAAGTCGGTGTAACCGCGCAACTGGTTGCATTCATAGAAAATATAGCTGCTCAGTATGCGGACAGTGATCTGGTCATTTGTCGTGCGGGTGCGCTCACAGTTTCGGAATTGGCGGCAGCGGGCGTCGCCAGTATTCTGGTGCCCTATCCTTACGCAGTGGATGACCACCAAACCAGTAATGCGCATTTTTTGAGCGATGCGGCTGCGGCGGTACTCTGGCCACAAAGTGAATTAACGCCGTCCTCTCTGGCAGAGTGGCTGCACAAGTGCTCGCGGGAATCGCTGCAGATCATGGCGGTAAAAGCGCGCCAGCTTGCCTTGCCGGATGCAACCGCCCTGGTAGCCGATGCCTGCCGGGAAATGCTGGAGCCTGCCAGATGAAACATAAAATCAACCATATCTATTTTGTCGGTATCGGGGGATCCGGTATGGGGGGCATTGCTGAGGTGCTCATCAATCAGGGTTATCAGGTCAGTGGTTCGGATTTGTCCGAAAACACGGTCACCGACCGCTTATGTCATCTGGGCGCCATCATTCATCGCCAGCATGCCGCCGAAAATATTGGGACAGCGGATGTGGTTGTCTATTCCTCCGCCATCAAAACGGATAATCCGGAAATGCTCGCGGCGCGCGAACGGCATATTCCGATTGTTCCGCGCGCAATAATGCTGGCTGAATTGCTACGCTTGCGTCGCGGTATTGCGGTTGCCGGCACACATGGCAAAACCACCACGACCAGTTTGATCGCGAGCATTCTCGCCGAAGCGGACATGGATCCGACATTCGTCATCGGCGGCAGACTCAAGACCCTGGGCAGCCATGCCAGAATGGGCGACGGTGAATTCATTGTGGTCGAAGCGGATGAATCCGATGCTTCCTTCCTGTATCTGCAACCGGTTCTGACCGTGGTGACCAATATTGATGCGGATCACATGAGCACCTATGGGCACGATTTCGGACGGCTCAAACAGACTTTTATCGAGTTCATAGAGCACCTGCCCTTTTATGGCATGGCGATGCTGTGTATTGATGATCCGCATGTACGCGAAATTATTCCGATGATCACCAAACCGGTTACAACCTATGGATTGACAGACGAAGCGCAGGTATATGCGACAGAAATCCATCCGGATCACGGCAAAATGCATTTCGTCGCGCATGTGGGGGTCAATGGCTCCGCGCGACAGCTGCCGGTAACGCTCAATTTGCCGGGATTGCACAATGTGCAGAATGCGTTGGCAGCGATTGCGATAGCCAACGAATTAAACATAAGCGACCTTGCCATCACTGCTGCACTGGCCGGATTTGGAGGCGTGGAGCGACGTTTTCAATATTATGGAGAAATCGATCTGCCGGGTCGTGGCGTTTTTTCACTGGTCGATGACTATGGTCATCATCCCGCAGAAATCATGGCAACTCTGGCCGCTGCAAAAGGCGCCTTTCCGGGGCGCAGATTGCTGCTGGCGTTTCAACCACATCGTTTTAGCCGCACCCGCGATTTATTCGAGGATTTCGTCAAGGCATTATCACAGACGGATGTGTTGCTGCTCACCGAGGTTTATGCCGCCGGCGAGGATCCCATCATAGCTGCTGACAGCAAATCATTGGCGCGTGCCATTCGCGTCCATGGAAAACTTGAGCCGATCTATGTCGAGCAGGTAGACGAATTGCCCGATGCTATTCAGACAATCGCTCGGGATGGTGATGTGGTCGTGATTATGGGCGCGGGCGCCATCGGTAAACTGGCCGCAGAAATAGCGCAGCCAGTCAAAAAAATGGCGCTGATAGGCGTTTAAATCATGCAGGCACTCAATTATTCGAACAACCGGCAATCGCCCGAAATGGACATAGTGGACAGCACCCAGCCGCCATTGCGCGGAAAATTGTTGTGCGATGAACCGATGAGCAAGCATGTCTCCTGGCGCGCCGGGGGGCATGCGACCAATTTTTACGTGCCGGCAGACCTCGACGATCTCGCTGTTTTTCTGACAGGCTGGCCAAAAAATGAACCGGTTTACATGATTGGGCTCGGCAGCAACCTGCTGGTCAGAGATGGCGGTGTAACAGGCGTCGTTATTGCGCTGCATGCGCGGCTCAATGATCTGACGGTGATTGAACGCAATGCGCATGGCGGCCTGGTTTATGCTGGAGCAGGCGTGGCGTGCGCCAAACTGGCGCGATTTGCCGCATCACGGGATCTGGCTGGCGCGGAATTTCTTGCGGGCATTCCCGGTACGGTTGGCGGTGCGTTGGCAATGAATGCCGGATGCTACGGTAGTCAAACGTGGGAACGGGTTGAGCGGGTCAACACCATTGATCGGGCTGGTGTGTTGCGCGAACGGCAACCGGATGCCTATGACGTCGGTTACCGGCAGGTTGCGTTACGTCAGAATCTGACGATAAGTGTGACCGAAGCCTGGTTTGTGGGCGCCTGGTTTCGTCTGGACAACGGCAACCGGGAGACTTCCCGCCAGAGGATCAAGTCGTTACTGGCAGCGCGCATCGAGCACCAGCCATTGAACTATTCTAACGCGGGTTCGGTGTTTCGCAATCCTCCCGGTGATCATGCCGCACGCCTGATTGAAGAATGCGGGTTGAAAGGGTTGCGTATCGGGGATGCCATGGTATCCCCCAAACATGCAAATTTCATCATCAACTGTGGTCGGGCAACCGCCCACAACATTGAGGCCGTGATTGAACTCGTGAAGAAAACGGTTCTGGCGAGAATGAATGTTCTGCTGGTTCCTGAAGTTCGCATCATTGGACGGGAGCATACAGCGTGAATGCCGCTCAATTTGGCAAAGTTGCCGTGCTATTGGGCGGACGCTCCGCAGAACGGGAAGTTTCGCTGAAAAGTGGCACAGCAGTGCTCGCCGCCTTGCGCAGATGTGGCATCAATGCGCATGCTTTCGATCCCGCTGAACAATCTCTGGACAATCTGCTAAGGGACGGTTTTGATAGGACGTTCATTACGTTGCATGGCCGCTATGGTGAAGACGGTTCGATGCAGGGTGCGCTGGAGTTAATGGGAATGCCTTACACCGGCAGCGGTATACTCGCCAGCGCGCTGGTGATGGATAAGTGGCGCACCAAAATGATCTGGCAGGCAGCAGGAATCGATACCCCGCGTTATCTCATGCTTGATGCCAACAGCAGTTTTGAGGAAGCCGCCGAACAGCTTGGTTTGCCAATAATTATTAAACCTGCCCGCGAAGGCTCAACCATTGGCTTAAGCAAAGTTGACAATCAACAGGAATTTCAGGCCGGTTATGCATTGGCAGCCGGTTGTGATGCACTGGTGATGGCTGAACAATTTATTGACGGAATTGAATTGACCGCTGCCATTCTGGATGATTTTCCGCTGCCGCTGGTGCGAATTGATGTTGCGGACACGCTCTATGACTATCATGCCAAATACTGTTCGGACAAAACCCGTTATACCTGCCCAAGCGGGTTATCGGATGAATTAACTGCCCGGATTCAGTCGGTCGCCTTGCATGCACACCAGATTCTGGGATGCGCAGGTTGGAGCAGAGTGGATGTGATGCTGGATAAAAATGAACGCTTTTTTCTGCTGGAGGCCAACACTTCGCCAGGCATGACCGATCACAGTCTGGTGCCAATGGCTGCAAAAGCGATGAATATTTCATTTGATGAACTTGTTGTTAAAATACTCAGTCTGGCAGGCCGGTACTGAAAATGTTATGTGGAACGATCACCAGACCTTGAATTTACTGGCAAATATATTATTGGTTGGCGTTATATCGATTGCCATTTATGCAATTGGTGTAAGAGTGCTGGCATTGCCGTTTTTTTCACTCAGGGAAATTCGTGTCGAAAGTGTTGATCACTTGCGCATCAATCGGGCAACGCCGCTTCATGTTTCGCGTGAGCAGCTCGAATCGATTCTTAAAAATACGAGCAGCGGAAATTTCATGACAGTTGATCTGCAAGCTTTACAAAGAGCATTGACGGAATTGCCATGGGTTCGATCAGCGACTATTTCGCGTGAATGGCCACCTGTCCTGCGTATATTGATTGAAGAGCACGTTCCGCTGGCATATTGGGGAAAAACCGCGTTAATCAATACTCACGGGGAAATATTTCATGCGAACAGTCCCGGAAATGTCTTGCCGGTATTCGCTGCGGATGATCCTGACGATAGTCGTTTAATCAGCCGCAACTACAAGATTTTCAGGAAAATGTTGCAGTCAATTGAACAAAATATAATGGCAGTTGTATTAACGCCCAGACATGCCTGGCATATCCGGTTGAACACCGGTACCTGGTTGAAGCTGGGGCGCAAGGAAATCAAGTCACGTTTGCAGCGTTATATTTCCGTTATGCGTCAGCACAATCACAGTCTTGATCGGGAAGGACTGCCACCCTATGTGGATTTGCGCTATCCCGACGGATTCGCCATTGGCAAACCGTCCGGCGTGGTCGCCAATCCACTCCCGTCGGCATTAATGTGGCCAGACATGGAAATGACAAGTCAGGGGGAATTTTAAATGAGTAAAGCCGGGGAAGCAAAAGAGATGATTGTCGGCCTTGATATTGGCACGTCCAAAATTGTGGTTATTGTCGCAGAGATAACATCCGAAAGTCATTTTGAGATCATTGGACTGGGCAGTCATCCATCGCGTGGTCTCAAGAAAGGAGTGGTCGTCAATATCGAGACAACAGTCAACGCGATCCGTCGAGCGATGGAAGAAGTCGAACTCATGACCGGATGCCAGATTAGTGAGGTCTATGCCGGAATTGCAGGCAACCATATCAGGAGTTTCAATTCGCATGGCATGGTTGCGATCAAGGACAGGGAAGTGACGCAGGCCGATGTCGATAAAGTCATGGAGACCGCAAAGGCCGTCAATATTCCCGCCGACCAGCAAATTTTACATATTCTCAACCAGGAATATATCGTTGACGGGCAGGAGGATGTGCGCGAGCCGGTAGGGATGAGTGGCATCCGGCTGGAAGTCAAGGTGCATATCGTCACTGGCGCAGTCTCTGCCGCGCAGAACATTGCCAAATGTATCCATCGATGCAACCTCGGTGTGAGAGATCTGGTATTGCAACCGCTGGCATCAGCAAAAGCAGTTTTGTCAGAGGATGAAAAAGATCTCGGGGTGTGTCTGGTGGATATAGGTGGCGGTACGACGGATATCGCTGTTTTCACCGATGGAGCGATCAGGCATACTGCCGTCATTCCAGTTGCTGGCGACCAGATTACCAATGATATTGCCATGGCGTTGCGCACCCCTACCAAAAATGCGGAAGATCTCAAGTGCCACTATGGCAGCGCATTACGGGCGCTGGCGGATATTCATGAAATGCTGGAGGTGCCGGATGTCGGCAACCGTGGTACGCGCGCACTCTCCAGACAAACCCTGGCCGAAGTAATCGAGCCACGAGTGGAAGAGCTTTACCTGCTGATTCAGGCCGAGTTGCGCAGAAGCGGATTTGAGCAACTGCTCTCTTCCGGAATCGTGATCACCGGCGGCAGTAGTTCGATGCAGGGCATGGTTGAGCTGGGCGAGGAGATTTTCCACATGCCAGTACGTTTGGGGTTGCCCGTGTATAAAGGCAATCTGGAAGAAGTCATGCAAACGCCGAGGTATTCAACTGCCATTGGCCTGGTGATGATGGGTACCGAGGAACACTTGCATCACCATAAAGTCAGGCTGAAAAATGGTTCAGCAAAACAGGTTTTCGCAAGAATGAAGGGGTGGTTTCAGGAAAATTTTTAATGAAGTCTGTAAGTGTATGTCATCAAATAACTATCTGTCTTAAACTTTGATCCAAAAGGAGTAATGCCATGTTTGAAATTACCAATACCGAATCTCAGGAAGCAATCATCAAGGTTATAGGCGTGGGGGGATGCGGTGGAAATGCGGTTGATCATATGATTCGCAATGAAACAAAAGGCGTCGAATTTATTTGTTTGAATACCGATGCGCAAGCGCTGAAAGGTAATCAGGCTCCGATACTATTGCAACTTGGCGCCAACGTCACTCGCGGATTGGGTGCCGGTGCCAACCCGGAAGTCGGCAGGGAAGCCGCGCTGGAAGACCGGGATCGCATCGCCGAAATGATTCAGGGTGCGGATATGCTGTTCATTACGGCGGGCATGGGTGGCGGTACTGGCACGGGCGCCGCGCCGATTGTGGCGCAAATTGCAAAGGATATGGGCATTTTGACCGTTGCTGTTGTCAGCAAGCCTTTTTCATTTGAGGGCAAACGCCTGAAAGCTGCGCAGCTCGGGATGGAGGCGCTTGCCCAGTATGTCGATTCACTGATCGTTATTCCCAATGACAAGCTGATGAATGTGCTTGGCAACGATATCAGCATGCTGGATGCCTTCAGGGCGGCAAATGACGTACTTTATGGCGCTGTCGCCGGTATTGCCGAAGTGATCAACTGCCCGGGGCATGTTAACGTCGATTTTGCTGACGTTAAAACCGTTATGTCGGAAATGGGCATGGCCATGATGGGTTCCGCAGTTGCCAGTGGCGTTGATCGTGCGCGCATGGCAGCAGAGCAGGCAGTTGCCAGCCCATTGCTCGAAGATATCGCGCTGACGGGCGCCCGGGGCGTATTGGTCAACATTACTGCCAGCTCAACCATGAAAATGCGGGAAGTGCAGGAAGTGATGGATACCATCAAAAAACTGACCGCTGAAGACGCGACCGTCATTGTTGGTACGGTTATCGATGAAGATATGGAAGAAAGCCTGCGAGTGACTCTGGTTGCAACCGGTCTGGGTAGTGTCTCGCAACAGGCGCAAAGACCTCTGAAAGTTATTAATACCCGCACTGGTACGGACGATCGGGATATGCCGCACAACATGGATGAACCTTCTGTGATGCGAACCGGTAGAAGAGGTAACGCAGTTGTGGCCGCCATGCAGCAATCGGGTATGGATCCGATGGACATTCCTGCTTTTCTTCGCAGACAGGCTGATTAAGGAACGGGTCGGGGCAGAAATTTAGCTGCACTGAATCAATAAAACGGTTATCGGAGACAGTTGTTATGAAAATGCTGTTTCCGGTTGTCCGACGATCGGATAGTACGCCGGTTACAGACATTAACCTCGCCAGATCGGTTTGCTGCCCATGTTGTTCACAGTGGTTTCACCGTACAACTTGGCATGAATTTCGCGCAATACCTGAAATTCTTTCATGACCTCAAGCGGGAAACCGCTGCGCTCACGCCCTTTTTCAACGACCATTATTTGATCCAGGTAAAGATAAACTTCATTGTGACGCCAGAGCAGCTCGATCTTTTCCGCTATTCTTGGGTACGATTGGTCAAGCAGGGACTCCCGGTCACCCAGAAAATCCGCGAATTCCTTTATACTGTTTTTCAGTGCCATATTATTGATTGCAGACAGTCAGAGACAATGATTTCTTATTAACGACCAATACCGTTCTGGGTTTAGCGGTTTATTAATCGAGCTTGCTATCCGGAACCTGTTTTTGTGCTGGTGTGCGCTCGAGTGCTGCGGCAAAGAAACCATCGGTATGGTGGTGAAGAGGAGATAGTTGCAGGAATGTTCCCACATTGGTTAGCGGGATTTGCTGCTGGGCGAGTAACTGACCGCAATC
>JAVVEX010000012.1:0-5469 GCA_032251195.1 Nitrosomonas sp. | reverse complement strand
GTGCAAAGTCGGGATGTGCCGCGAGAAACTGTTCAATAATCTGTTGATTTTCCTCCGGCAGCAAACTGCAGGTCGCGTAAACCAGTCGTCCACCGGGTTTAAGCAGTTTGGCGGCAGCATTGAGAATAGATTCTTGCTTGATTTTGAGTTCGCCAATACTGTCAGGTGTTTGTCGCCACTTTAAATCCGGGTTGCGACGCAAGGTTCCCAGCCCGCTGCAGGGGACATCAACCAGTACCCGGTCAATTTTTCCAGCCAGTCGTTTGAGTTTCATATCACGTTCACTGTCAATTCGCTGTGGATAAACATTGGATAAACCGGAGCGTTTCAGGCGCGGCTTGAAATTTCCAAGGCGTTTTTCAGAAATATCAAAAGCGTAAAGGCGTCCACGGGAGTGCATCAACGCACCCAGCAACAGTGTTTTCCCACCGGCGCCCGCGCAAAAATCAACCACCATTTCACCACGTTTAGGCGCGAGCAGGTAACCCAGCAACTGACTACCTTCGTCCTGCACTTCAATTTTTCCTTGCAGAAATAGAGGATTACGGTTGATCGTGGGTTTGCCCGGCAAACGAATGCCAACGGGGGAATACGGGGTTGGATGGGCGTCGATTCCTGCCTGAGCCAACTCAGCCAGAACCATTTCGCGTTTGGCCAGCAGCGTATTTACCCGTATATCCAGAGGCGCAGGTTGTTGCAAAATTTGTCCCAGACGTAGAATTTCATCATCCGTCGTAAAGGTTTGCAGCTTTTCGACCAGCCATGGTGGTAATTCCGCTTGTATGGCCAAGGGTAACGCGGTCAGTGTGGCTGCCTTGATACGGGGGATCCATTTTGCTTCAACTTCGCGAATAAGTGGCTGCATCTCGCGTAAATTGACGCCCTGAAATCTAGCCAGATAGGCAATGACCATATCGCGCGCAGTCGCTCTCTCGAACAAACTCTCCAGAAAAAAACGGTGGCGCAATATTCCAAAGACGGTTTCTGCGATTGCGGCACGGTCATTTTGGCCTAATTGTGGATGATCGCGGAAATACTGGCTGAGCAGGATATCGGCCGGCGCCTGTAGCGGTAGAACCTTGCGCGTACCCGCAATCAGCAGATTTAATCGTTCAGCGGTCAGTAGCATGGGTCACCAGTGTCTGCATACGACCATTTGAATTGTACCGGATGGCGGAAATCAACTGATCGACTTCCAGTCCGTTGCTCTCTACTGAAATGATACGCAAGGGCAGCAGGAAATGGTCTCTGGCGAGCCATACTTTTTTGGGATGAGGGTCATCCGGCGCAGGTTGTCGGGTCAGCACCACTGTCGAAAATTCACCTATTGGCGTGGCAAGCACCTCCTCGCTGACAGTGTAACGGGAAGATTGCAGACGGCGATGATCGGTTTCATGAATGGATATTGTCGCTTGCGGAATACCGGCAAACATGAAGTGGTACATAAAGCTCAGTTTGTCCTGGGTTTTATCCGGCAGGCGCACTACCATCTCCCGCCCCTTGCGCCGATAGACGATACGCTGCTGTTGCCGGTCGAATGTGACCTCACGCACAGGCTTATCGCCACGCTGATCGGTAAAAAGTAACGGTTGCAGGTTGTCTTGCTGAATGACGCCGGTGCTATGCAACACAATACTACCGGATTTAACCAGGCTGAGTAATCCGCTCGCTCTGACTTCGCTTGTTATCTGATAGTGGCGGCCATGTTCCTGTTGCTCGATGGAAAATGTCTGACTGACTTTGCCGCGTCCGATGCTTCCCTTGAGGGTGTATTCCAGTTCAAACCTGGTCGGCAAATCCGCTCCATGAGCGATGCCGGTCAGCCAGAACAATAAAATCAGCAATAATAATTTCATGGATTTATGACTCAATATAAGGTGAAAACAACACTTCCTGCGGTTTGCGTTCGACCGTTCTGATCATGATACGACCATCGACGAGTTGCAGGCGATCCTGCAGAAACCAGCGAATCGCTTGCGGATAAATCAGATGCTCCTGCTGTAACACTCTGTCCGCCAGTGTTTGTACCGTGTCGTGCTGCAGCACGGGTACGGCCGCCTGAATGATAATCGGTCCCTGATCAAGCAGTGCTGTGACGAAATGAACCGTGCATCCGTGAATCCTGACACCCTCGCTCAAGGCGCGCGCATGGGTATTAAGCCCAGGGAAAGCCGGTAACAGCGAGGGATGAATGTTAATCAGTCTGTCGTGATAACGATGAATGAACTGATCAGACAGAATACGCATGAACCCGGCCAGAGCGATCAGACTGGGGCGGCAGCGATCAATGACTTCAGCCAGTGCGAGATCGAACGCTTCCCGGCTCGGAAAATCGTGATGGTCGACCACGTGGGTGGGAATGCCGCGCGACTGGGCATACGTCAAGCCTGCCGCTGCCGGATTATTGCTGATAACAGTAATGGCATGGGTGGGTAACGAGGCATCCAGCAAAGCCTGCATATTGCTGCCCCGACCCGAAATCAGGATGACCAGCGATTTCACCGTGTTTATAGCTTCAAACAAACTCAACAGGAGACGCACCTGCCTCACGCGCATGGATCGTGCCAATGCGCCAGGCAGTTTCGCCGGCAGCACTTAAAATTTCAAGTGCGGCTGATACATGTTCGGCAGAGAGCATCACCACCATACCGATACCGCAATTGAAAACGCGCTGCATTTCCTGCTCACTGACATTGCCTTGTTGCTGCAACCATGCGAACAGCGGTGGACGAACCCAACCATCAAGGTTAATTCGCGCGCGAGTATCAGCAGGCAAGATACGTGGAATATTTTCCAATAACCCGCCACCGGTAATGTGAACCAGCCCCTTGACCGGCAATGCCTGAATCAGCGCCATGACAGATTTGACATAAATACGCGTCGGCGCGAGCAAGGCATCGATCAGTCTATCACCGGCCACCATGCTGTCCAGCGCTGTTCCACTTTGCGAGATAATCTTTCTGATCAGGGAAAATCCGTTTGCGTGCGGCCCGCTGGAGCCAATGCCCAATAAGACATCACCTTTTGCGATGGTGCTGCCATCAATAATGGCAGCTTTTTCCACCACACCCACCGCAAAACCAGCCAGATCATATTCACCTGCCGCATACATGTCCGGCATTTCCGCCGTCTCGCCGCCGATCAGCGCACAACCCGCCTGTTCACAACCCTCGGCGATGCCCTTAATGACTTCCGTAGCCGTTGCCACGTCCAGTTTGCCGCAAGCATAGTAGTCCAGAAAAAATAACGGTTCCGCACCTTGTACCAAAATATCATTGACGCTCATTGCAACCAGATCGATGCCGATGGTCGAGTGGCGCGCGGATTGAAATGCGAGTTTCAGTTTGGTGCCGACGCCATCCGTACCCGAGACCAGCACCGGCTGCCGGTACTTGGTAGACAGCTCAAATAATGCACCAAATCCTCCAATACTGCCAAGCGCTCCCGGTCGCATGGTACGTTGCACGAAAGGCTTGATTTTTTCCACCAGACGATTGCCGGCATCAATATTTACACCGGACGACTGGTAAGTGAGGTTGCTCGTGTCCGAGAGGCTGGTTTTGGATGCAGTCAAGTTGAGTTCCTGCTGGGTTGGGGTTAGAGTGACATTTTTCAGGATGGATTTTACCGTAAATGAACAGTGGACATACCGGGGATTCCCATTTTTTGTGGTGGATTGTGCTGGCAGGATTGGGCAGTGGGTTGGTCTACCTGCTGGGGCCAATATTAACTCCGTTCTTGCTTGCCGCAGTCATTGCCTATATTTGCAATCCGCTGGTAACCTGGCTTGCATTTCATAAAATTCCGAGAACCCTGAGCACGGTACTGGTCATGCTGCTTGTAATCAGTGCGCTGGCAGCGCTAGTGTTGATCATGCTGCCGCTGTTTGAAAAGGAAATCACAAAACTGATCGAACGGCTTCCCTTTTTGCTCGACCTAATTAAAAGCCGTGTGACGCCCTGGCTGGAAACACGCTTCAATCTGGAGTTGCAGATTGATATCGCCCTGTTCAAGCAAATCATTCTCGATCACTGGCAAAGTGCGGGCGGAATCGCCGTCAAACTAATCCCCGGTCTGAAAACCGGTGGGCTGGTGATTCTGGAATTCGCCATGAATACCCTGTTGCTGCCGGTTGTTCTGTTTTATTTGCTGCGCGACTGGAATGAGCTCATCGAAAAACTAAAAGGATTGATACCGCCACGCTGGCAAGGGCAGGTTCTGGTCCTGGCGCAGGAAACAGACCAGGTGCTTGCGGAATTCATGCGCGGTCAGATTGCCGTGATCATCATCATGAGCGGGTACTTTATTACCGGTTTGTGGCTGATTGGACTGGAGTTCGCCTTGCCAATCGGCCTGATCGCCGGTGTACTGGTATTTGTGCCGTATCTGGGCACGATTATTGGATTGATGCTGGCAACACTGGCTGCCATTACCCAGTTCCAGGAATGGAGCGGCGTGCTGGCAGTCTGGCTGGTACTTGGTTCGGGACAACTGCTGGAAAGCATGTTGATCACCCCGCGTCTCGTAGGTGAACGTATTGGCCTGCACCCGGTTGCGGTCATTTTTGCATTGCTGGCGTTTGGCCATCTATTCGGTTTCATCGGCATCCTGCTGGCGCTGCCAGT
This sequence comes from Nitrosomonas sp., assembly GCA_032251195.1. Lineage (GTDB taxonomy): Bacteria > Pseudomonadota > Gammaproteobacteria > Burkholderiales > Nitrosomonadaceae > Nitrosomonas. The sequence continues at coordinate 844 of JAVVEX010000012.1, read as the reverse complement.
GAGTGCCGTCCTGCTGGTCTGGTTAAGACATCTGCATACACGGTATATGGAGGCAATGTAGCTTTTCAGACTGAATCCAGCATTAGCGCGATTGAATGAACGCTGGCGTAGACAACGATCGTGCGGTGGCAACAGTGATGTTGTACAAACAGGCCAGTGCCGTGACACTTGCAGGTGAGGTATTGATTCCAGGCCGCGTTCGAGGGCTTGTTCGGGCACATGGATGGTCTTGACTCATGACGTCACCTCTCTCTTACCACTGCATTCATTCATTGCCATGCCCGATTCAACTTAACAATGACAGTCACACGCATACTGCGTCAATTCCGTGAAATCAGGCCTCCTTATTTAACAAATTACCTGTTTAGTCCCACGATTAAGTGGTCTGGATTAATAGTAAAAATATCGGGCGTTTTCTTGTAAAAATTGAGTATAGCCTCGAACGGCGGTATGCGTCCAATAGTGCGTAATTTGAGGTTGAAGTTATAGTTTATACTGTAGGCATATAGATGCTCTTTCAGGGCTTTCACGCTGTCATAATGGAAGCGTTTGATGGTATTCGCCTTGATTTTTTTGTTCATCGCCTCGACCATGCCGTTGGTCCAGGGATGCTTGACCAGGGTGGTCCGGTGTTCGATCTGTTGCTCCTGGCAGATTTTGGCGAATGGATGTCCCTTATCTCTGGGTTTTTTAGCCTTGACCAGCAGGTTGAACGAAGCCGCTATCGCGGAGACTCCCCCCTCAGCGGCCAGTTTTAATAACATAATTCATGGCTATGTCACAATTAATTGTTGAAATTGCCTTGTTTTCCCAAGAGCTGATAAAAAACAGAAAGTTGGTGTGA
>JAVVEX010000011.1:0-29646 GCA_032251195.1 Nitrosomonas sp. | reverse complement strand
GCGAAATTACGAAAGTATGGTGGCCATAGCATGTGGATACCTGTGGCTACCTATGTGAAATGTCAACAGCCCCTAGCAACTAGCAACTAGCAACTAGCAACATGGGTGTCTCTAAAAATTCAGAGTTTCAAACAAGAAGAGGCAGGAACAAAAAATATTAACGCATCATATGATTGATATGTAAGGAAATATTTTTTTGGATAACGACGTATTGTAATGAAATATGGACTTTCAGAGATGCTCTCATTCCTATTAAAAGGGTTTCGTTATGGTTGGAGTGGATAGTTTGAATGCCCATTATTGGCTGGAGGAGCATGGTGATTATTTATTTGGTTACGCGCTATTGAGAGTGAAAGACAGGCATATTGCTGAAGATCTGATTCAGGAAACCTTGTTGGCCGCGATAAGTGCGCAAAACACATTTTCTCATCAATCTTCGGTCAGAACCTGGTTGATAGGCATACTCAAGCATAAATTGATGGATTATTTTCGCAGACAAGGTCGTGAGCTGGCTATTGCCGAACTTGTCGATCAGGATGCCGACGATGACTCTCTGGATCATTTTTTTAAACTCAATGGTGACTGGCAAGACAAGCCCGCAATGTTTCCCGATCCAGAAACTGCATTGGAGCAGAAGGAGTTCTGGGAGATTTTTATGCGATGTTTGTCTGATTTGAGTCCCAAACAAGCCAACGTGTTTCTGGCCAAGGAAATACATGGCATGAAGAATGACGCTATCTGTAAGGATTTTAAACTGAGTCCGACCAATGTATGGGTATTGATGCATCGTGCACGCTTATCTCTGGCGCGTTGTTTAAAAGTACATGGACTGGGACATTAATATTAATGATGGTAGATATAACATGCTGAATTGTAAGCAGGCAAGTTTGTTGGCGTCACGTGCGATGGACGAGAAACTGTCCGTCAGAGAAAGGGTGGCATTAAAATTGCATCTATGGCTGTGCCGTAGCTGTACTCATTTTACCGGGCAGCTTACTTTTCTGCGCGAGGCTGCGCAACATTCCAGGATGCGTCCTGATTTTAATCTGACTGACGAAGCAAGACAACGTATAGCCCGGGTACTCAAAAATCAACAGTCCGAGATAAACGATTTTGAAAAACGTCAATAGTGTTATTGACTGTAATGACCAATAAGGAGTGCTGCTAAATGTCTCTGTCACAAGAATCAACCCAATCAGCTTCTAAACCAACTTCAGCTATTTTTTCGGAAATTGAGCAAGCCTTCGGCGGGCATATTCCCAATCTTTTTAAAGTGTATGCCAGATATCCACCGTTGCTGGAAGCCAACTGGGGCAAATTCAAGGCAATCATGCTCGACGGTCAACTACGGCGCGAGGTCAAGGAGGCGGTTGCATTGCTGATTTCCCATGACAATGAATGCAAGTACTGTATTACTGCGCATGCAGCGGTATTGCGCAGCATGCGCTTCGATGAAGAAAAAATTGCCGGTATGTTGCAGAATGTATTGCCGGCTGATTTTACTGGCAAGGAGGCGGCGTTAATCAAATTTGCACGTGAGGCGAATAATAGATGGCATGAAATCAATGAAGACAGCATCAAGGCGCTATTCGACCTCGGAGTGGGTGAACCCGAAATACTCGAAATAATCGGTGTGATGGAGCTATTTATTGCGTTTAATCGATTTGCTGATGTTATGGGTATCAAAATCGACTTTTAGTCACCATGTTGTATTCTGAAAAAACGGTGCCTTGTAAAACGGTTGCCATTGTCAACAAATTATTGTGCTGCATGATGCTTTGTGTGCCGGTTTTGTCATGGGCAGGAGAAGAACGTATCGATGTTGGCCGTTTTTCCAAAAGTGACCTGAGTGGCTGGCAAACCAAAGTATTTGAAGGTGAAACGGATTACACGTTGGAGGATGACGGTGGAAAAATTGTTTTGCGTGCGGATAGCAGTGCTGCCGCATCGGGGCGTTACCGTGAAGTCAGTATCGATCTGAGCAAGACTCCTATTCTTAATTGGGCATGGAAGGTGAAGAATATACTGGCAGGCAATGACGAGCGTACCCGTGCGGGCGACGATTATCCAGCAAGAATTTACGTAGTATTTTCTGGTGGACTGGCATTCTGGCGTACTCGCGCGATCAACTATGTATGGTCTAATAGACAGCCAATCGACCGTAGCTGGCCTAATGCTTTTACGAGTAATGCGCGCATGATCGCGGTAGCATCCGGTGCCAACCAGATTGGTCAATGGGTGAATGTGCGTCGCGATGTCATGGCTGATTATCGGCGTCTGTTTGGTGAAACGGTCGAGCGAGCCGATGCGGTAGCGATCATGACTGATACGGATAATACAGGTGCAACGGCCACAGCGTGGTATGGCGATATCTGGTTTTCCGAGCGATGATCCATATTCTCTTTTGCCCTATAAAAATTTTATTGCCTATGCGCTGCATACGATGTCAACAGGAGGAATTTCATGCAAGAGATCGTTCAGAAATATTATGGTGAAACCCTGACCAGTTCTGCTGATCTGCAAACCAACGCTTGCTGTACTGATGCGGGCTTGCCAGAGTATGCAAAACCGTTGCTGGCAATGGTTCATGAAGAGGTATTGAATCGTTATTACGGTTGTGGGCTGGTTCTGCCGCAGTTGTTGGATGGTTTGACTGTGCTTGATCTTGGTTGTGGTGCGGGGCGTGATGTCTATGTTTTGTCCCGGCTGGTTGGTGAGCAGGGTCAGGTTATCGGTATTGATATGACCGAAGAACAACTGGCTGTAGCGCAAAGGCATAAAGATTATCATCGTCAGGCATTTGGCCATGCCAGCAGTAATGTGCGCTTCTTGCATGGTGATATTGAGCGTCTGCATGAGCTTGAATTGGCCGATGCCAGTATTGATGTGATTGTGTCCAATTGTGTGATCAATCTTGTACCTGACAAGGCGGCGGTGTTGCGTGAAGTCTGGCGGATACTGAAGCCGGGCGGGGAATTGTATTTCTCGGATGTGTATAGCGACCGGCGCATTCCATCAGAGTTGACTCAAGACCCGGTCTTGTACAGTGAATGCCTTGGCGGCGCACTTTACTGGAATGATTTTCTGCAACTGGCGCGCCAATGTGGTTTCATCGATCCCCGATTGGTAGATGATCGACCTGTGACGATTGACAACACTCGGCTTGCTGAGCGTATTGGAAATATTCGTTTCTATTCGGCTACCTATCGGCTGTTCAGACTGGATGATCTGGAGCCTTCCTGCGAAGACCATGGGCAATCAGTGGTATATCGTGGCACGATTCCGCATCATCCGCATTCGTTTGTGCTGGATAATCATCATGTGATCGAAACGGGACGGCAGTTTCCGGTCTGCGGCAATACCTTACGCATGTTGCATGACACCCGTTTTCGGGACCATTTTAATTTTTATGGAAATTTTGACCGTCATTTTGGTATTTTTCCGAACTGTGGTTTCGGAATACCTTTTAATGAGGGCACGGTAGATATTAAAGCAAGCAGTGGATGCTGCTGAACCAGCGCATGGAACGATCAGATTTCTGGTATCGCACGCCGAAAGGTGAATCACGCGGCTTCATTCAATCTCACGTGCTTGAAGAGGTCTGGTTTCATACGGGTACTGCCTGTAATCTGGCGTGCCCTTTTTGTCTTGAAGGATCAAAACCGGGGGACAACCGGCTGCAACTGGCGCGTTTTGATGATGTGCAGCCGTTCATCGATGAAGCCACATCGCTTGGCGTGCAGCAATTTTCCTTTACGGGCGGCGAACCGTTTATCAATAAGGATTTCGTACGCATACTGGATTACGCGTTGCAATATCAACCCTGCCTGGTGCTGACCAATGCGACGGAACCCCTTCTTAAACGTTTACCCCAACTCAAACCGCTACTCAAACACCCCAATCCGTTGCGTTTCCGGGTAAGTCTCGATCATTTTGATGCAGAGACGCATGATGCAGGCCGGGGAGAAGGGATGTTTGCCTGTGCACTGGAAGGGATGCGCGGGCTATATGAAATGGGGTTTTCACTCTCCATCGCCAGCCAGGCAATTCCAGGTATGGGAGCAGACGAAGTGGCCACATGCTTTAGCAAGGTTCTCCATGCGGCAGGGTTACCATCTGATCTGCCCCGCATTGAATTTCCGGAATTCCACGCTCCCGCAGCAGAAGTAATCGTTCCACAAGTGACTGCGCATTGCATGGCTACCTTGCAAACCGAACAAAGTCGACAGCAGTTCATGTGTGCATTTAGCAGGATGGTCGTTAAAATAGATAACAGGATGCGTGTATATGCGTGCACACTGGTGGATGATGATCCGGATTACGCATTGGCCGAAACGCTTGTGGACAGCTTGCAAGTGCCCGTTAGCATGAAGCATCATCGCTGTTATAGTTGCTTCCGTTTCGGCGCATCATGTAGTGAGATGAAGCACGGCGAATAGGATACCATCTGAAAATTCAAATTCGCGGGTATCCGCTTCGTGGATCACCTGCTTACCCTGTTTCGTGACAACATACCTTATTGTTCGCAAAAAATATTTTCTGGTGTATCCATCATATGCTGCGTCAACATTTTTTGCTCGCGCCTTATTTTGTCTAAATCCTTGGACTTTTAGAAGCGCCCATTTACCCAGCAGGGAGCGACATGAATAAACGTTGGTGGTTACTCGGATTTTTATTGGTGTTGATCGGGTTATTTTTTAGCTTCGATCTGGGGCGTTTTTTTAGCCTGGAAGCGCTCAAGACAAGCCATGGCGAGCTTGCCCGGTTTTACCAGGAACAGCCAATCAGCGTCATTGGTCTTTATGCGTTGAGTTATATCATTATTGCGGCACTCTCATTGCCAGGTGCTGCTGTCATGTCGCTTGCAGGCGGAGCGGTGTTAGGGTTTTGGGTCGGGGTGCCGGTTGTTTTGCTTTCGGCTACTATTGGAGCCACATTCGCTTTTCTGGCCGCGCGCTATTTGTTTCGCGACACGGTGCAAGACCGTTTTGGCAGTCGTCTCGAAACGATTGATAAAGGATTTGAACGGGATGGAGCTTTCTATCTTTTCTCGTTGCGTCTGGTTCCGATCTTTCCCTTTTTTCTGATCAATTTGCTGATGGGGCTTACGGCAATTCGTACTCGTACTTTTTTTGGAGCGAGCCTGATCGGTATGCTGGCCGGAACGGCGGTTTATGTCAACGCGGGGACTCGACTTGCCGATATCACCAGTCTGTCCGATATTTTGTCACCCGCATTGATTGGATCTTTTTTATTGCTGGCGATCTTCCCGTGGTTGACACGTTGGATAATCAGCATTGTCAAGCAGAGACGACTGTATGCCCGTTGGCCCAGACCAGCGCATTTTGATCGTAATCTGATCGTGATCGGCGCAGGCGCGGCCGGTCTGGTGACGTCCTATATTGCAGCTGCTACACGCGCGAAGGTTACGCTCATTGAGAACCACAAGATGGGGGGCGACTGTTTGAATTATGGTTGCGTGCCTTCCAAAGCACTGATTCGCTCAGCCAGTTTTCTCAAGCAGGCGAAACAGGCCACATCACTGGGAATGGATCAGGTAACGGTTGACTATGATTTCAGCGATGTCATGGCGCGCGTCCACCGCATTATCGGTACCATCGAACCGCATGATTCGGTCGAACGCTATACCGAGCTGGGCGTTGAGGTAATACAGGGCAGGGCGCGTATTACCTCCCCCTGGACAGTAACGGTGAACGAGCAGACCCTGACCACACGCGCCATTGTCATTGCAACCGGTGCCCGGCCATTTATTCCAGCTATTCCAGGGCTGGAGCAGGTCAACTACTACACCTCGGAAACCATCTGGTCACTGACGCAACGACCTGAACGGCTGGTCGTGCTCGGTGGTGGGCCGATTGGTTGCGAATTGGCACAGGCATTTGCTCGCTTGGGTTGCCAGGTAACGCAAGTCGAACGTGATGATCTGATGATGCGTGAAGACAGGGATGTGGCTGCATTGGTTAAATCAGCATTGCAGGAAGATGGCGTGCAGGTGTTAACGCAGACGGAAGCGGTGCGCTGTGAAAAAAACAGCGATGGACAGCAATTGGTTGTGCGTGACCAAATGGGCACGGAAAGAGGATTGCCATTCGATGCTTTGTTGTGCGCGGTTGGCAGAGTTGCGCGTACGGAAGAATTGGGTCTGGAAGAACTGGGTATCCCGTTGACCTCGAAGCACACCATCGAAACGGATGACTGGATGCGAACGGTTTATCCCAATATCTACGCCTGTGGAGATGTCGTGGGCCCTTATCAATTCACGCATGCAGCCTCGCATCAAGCCTGGTATGCATCGGTCAATGCGCTGTTCGGCCACCTCAAGCGCTTCAGGATCGATTATTCGATCATTCCATGGACAACGTTTACTGATCCTGAAGTAGCGCGGGTTGGATTGTCGGAGCAAGAGGCGGCAATCCGAAAAATCGCCTATGAGCAAACCCGCTACGAGTTGAAAGAACTTGATCGTGCGATTGCGGATGAGGCCGCGCATGGTTTTATAAAGGTGTTGACGGCGCCAGGCAGCGACCGGATTCTGGGCGTAACCATCGTGAGCAAACATGCCAGCGATCTGCTGGCAGAATTTGTGCTGGCGATGAAACATGGTTTGGGATTGAACAAAATCCTGGGGACGATTCATACTTATCCCACCTGGTCAGAGGCCAATAAATATGTGGCGGGGGAGTGGAAGCGCCATCACGTCTCGTCATTTTTATTGAACTGGGTGGCGCGCTATCATACACGAAGGAGGGATCATCCATGAGGGGATGGAAGCAGCCTGGATGGCGGTACGCAGTCACAAGCACAATAGCAGTACTGGTTTTATCGGGATTGTGTACGGCTGTAATGGCGACATCACACAAGCTGGTATTGACAGGATCAAGCACGGTAGCGCCACTGGCCGCCGAGTTGGGGCGACGGTTTGAATCGATGCACCCCGGTGTGCGCGTCGATGTACAAACCGGTGGTTCTTCACGTGGGATCAACGATGCGCGTAAAGGGATCGCTGATATCGGCATGGTGTCACGCGCCATAAAACCGAATGAACAGGATTTGCAGGCTTTTACCATTGCGCTGGATGGCGTGGGGATTATTGTTCACGCAAGTAACGTGGTGGCTTCCTTGACTCGCCAGCAGATTGCCGACATTTATACAGGAAAAATAACCAACTGGCGGGATGCAGGTGGAAAGGATGCGCGCATCACAGTAGTTAACAAGGCAGAAGGACGCTCCACACTGGAGTTATTTTTAGCTTATTTTAGGTTGAAAAACAGCGATATCAAGCCACATATCATTATCGGCGATAATCAGCAAGGCATCAAAACCGTGGCGGGCAACCCCTTTGCGATTGGCTATGTTTCCATTGGTGCGTCGGAATACGATGCGCAGCACGGTGTTCCCATCAAGCTGTTGCCCATGAATGAAGTTGCCGCATCGGTTGCCAACGTACGCAATGGAAGTTACCCCCTGGCGCGGCCTCTCAACCTGGTAACCAGAACTGCCCCGACAGGACTGGTCAAACAATTTATCGATTTTGCCCGTACGGAGCAAGTGCATGATTTGGTGGAAGCACAATATTTCGTTCCGGCCAGCGTTCACTGATAGATGGCTATGCTGGTTATTGCGCGCAGGTGCAATAACCGCAGCGTTGATCATGGTGTTGATCTTGCTGTTTTTACTGCTGGAATACTGGCCGGCATTCCAGAAAATTTCCCCAGTTCGGTTTTTTACCGATGATGCCTGGTACCCACTGGAGGACCAATATAATCTGCTGCCGATGGTGACCGGTACTCTTTACGCAAGTAGTGGCGCGCTTTTGTTGGCAATTCCCCTGGGAATCGCTTCAGCGCTGTTCATGGCATTTTACGCACCACATTTTATTGCCGTGGTTTATCGGCGGCTCATTGAATTACTGGCAGGTATTCCCTCAGTGGTGTTTGGATTCTGGGGGCTGACGACTTTGCTGCCAATCATCAATCAGTGGGAACCTCCTGGCGCAAGCCTGCTCGCCGCGATATTAATCCTGACGCTGATGATACTGCCCACATTGGCATTGACAAGCTATGTTGCGCTAACCGCTGTTCCCAAAGAATATATGCAGGCTGCGACGGTACTGGGATTGTCGCGCTGGGGAATAATTTATGGAGTGGTTTTGCCTGCCGCACGCAAAGGCATCGTGGCTGGTGGTTTGCTTGCAGCAGGTCGTGCTGTAGGGGAAACCATGGCGGTATTGATGGTGGCAGGTAATGTGGTGCAGCATGCGGATAGCCTGCTGGCCCCTATCCGCACCCTGACTGCCAATATTGCCCTGGAAATGGCCTATGCCATGGGTGATCATCGTGCGGTACTGTTTGTCTCGGGTTTGTTATTGTTATTTCTTGTAATGGCGCTGACCAGTCTGGCAGGATTGCTCGGCAAGGAACATCATGGTTAAGCAAGATATTCCCATGAGAAAGCTCGGTCACCCACTGCGTGACCGGCTTGTTCAAACGGCCATCTATCTCGTGGTATTGTGTGTAAGTGGCGTGTTTCTGTGGATTTTGCTTGATCTGATCATCGGTGGCAGCGCGCTGCTATCATGGCGTTTTTTAACGGATGTACCACGTGATGCCGGGCGTGCTGGTGGGATTGGCTCCATACTGGTCTCTACATTGCTGATTTTATCAATCACATTGCTGGTTGCATTACCGGTCGGGTGGTCAACCGCAATTCTGCTGGCGGAATTTGTCCCTGCCATGAGTCCTTTTGGTCGTTGGGTGCGCTATAGCCTGCAGGTACTTGCGGGGGTGCCTTCCATCGTATTCGGCCTGTTTGGCCACGCTTTCTTCAGCATTTATCTGGGTCTGGGGTTTTCCATTTTATCCGGTGGCTTGACGTTAGCCTGCATGCTGTTGCCTATTCTCGTGAGTACGGCTGAAACAGGGTTGCGCGCAATACCGGACAGTTATCGCTTGTCCGCAGCTGCGCTGGGGATGTCGCGCGCGGCCACATTATTGCATTTATTGTTACCACTAGCGGCGCCAGCCTGGGCAGCGGGATTGTTGTTGGGTATCGGGCGAGCGGCAGCGGAAACAGCGGCACTGTTATTTACCAGCGGCTACGTCGATCGCATGCCTGAGTCACTAATGGATTCGGGCCGTGTATTGGCGTTGCATATTTATGATTTATCGATGAATGTACCAGGGGGCGATGCGTCGGCTTATGCTTCTGCGTTGGTGTTGATTCTGTTGTTGCTTGCAATCAATATCGTCGCAATGCGGCTGACCCATTTCTGGCAGCATAAAAAATTGCATATAAGGTAATTCATGGTACTGAAAACTGACGATTCCTCTCAATCCGATATTCCGCAGATGGAAATTGCACCAGCAGGCTGTGAAAGTGAGGGGGGGCATGCGTATACACTGGGACCATTGCAGGAAGGTTCTTATTGTTGCATTCCCGAGCCCGTCATTCAGGTCAAAGCGCTTTCGCTTTCTTATGGAACCAAGCGCGCGCTTAATGCGGTAACGCTGGACATCTATCGTGGTTGTATTACTGCTTTAATTGGTCCTTCCGGTTGCGGAAAAACCAGTTTTCTGTCCACAATCAACCGGTTGACTGATATTATTCCGGAATGCCGGGTTGATGGAACCATCTATTTCGAGGATAAAAATATCTTTGATGTTTCCTGCAATGTGCAGCAGTTACGTAAGCAAATCGGTATGGTATTCCAGAAACCAACCCCTTTTCCCTTGTCTATTCAACGCAACATTGCCTTGCCATTGCGTGAGCATGGCGTCAGTCAACGTGCGGAAATTGAGGTTATTTCAGAGCGCGTACTACGCGATGTCGGGTTATGGAATGAAGTCTGTGACCGGCTGGATGCGCCGGCATTGAGCCTGTCGGGAGGACAACAACAGCGACTATGTATCGCGCGGGCACTGGCGCTTGATCCGGAGATCCTGTTGATGGATGAACCATGCAGCGCGCTGGATCCGATTGCTTCCAGCGTGGTAGAGGATTTGATCAGTCGGTTAAGTGGCCGCTATACCATCGTGATTGTGACTCACAATCTGGCACAGGCACGGCGTATCGCCAATTATGCCGCATTTTTCTGGGTCCAGGAACGAGAACGCATTGGCCACCTGGTTGAGTTCGGACATTGCCGGGATATTTTTGAAACCCCTGTTCATCCCCTGACGGCTGCGTATGTCAGTGGCGCAAGGGGATAAAGACAATCTCGGCAGATTATCTGTTCTCTGCATGCTGTAAACGTATGCTCGTATGCACAGCAACGAAAGTGTTAGAATTCAGGTTGGTAGGTGTTTAGTCCCACAATTAAGTGTTGAATTTTCCAGTGTTCTGATAACAAATAGCTTTTTGACAACTATAAAGTAACATAACCAATTGACTGGAAATAAATCATTGCGTTTTACAAGTCATTTTCAACAAATAATTACAACATAGCCTTATTCTTTCTATACGCCGACATGACAACGACTAACGACCTTGAAGTTTATCGTGCATCGGAGCGCGAGCAGATGCGTACCGCTGACCTGTTTCGACTGATGCCTGCCCGGGGGGTTGGACTGGCTCTGGATGTGGGTGCGCGGGACGGGCACTTCTCGCGGCTTATGACGCAGCGTTTCGACAAGGTTGTTGCACTCGACCTCGTGAAACCTGACTTCCAGATTCAGGGTGTCGACTGCGTGGCCGGCGACGCCACAGCGCTGGCATTCCCCGATGCGCATTTTGATTTTGTTCTGTGCGCCGAGGTTCTGGAGCATATTCCGCCGCAAAAGCTGGCGACAGCTTGCCGTGAGCTTGCCAGAGTTTGCCGTGGTCAGCTCTTGATAGGTGTACCGGATCGACAGGACCTGCGAGTGAGTCGAACCACCTGCCAGGTCTGTGGGCGGTCGAATCCACCTTGGGGCCATGTCAATTCCTTTGATGACAGGCGTTTGCGGGTACTGTTCGAAGGATGTGCCGTGCGCGAGGTCAGCCGCGTGGGGGTCACAAATGAAACAACAAATGCGTTGTCTGCCTGGCTCATGGATCTGGCCGGAAACCCCTATGGTACTTATGGCCAGGAAGAACCCTGCGTGCACTGCGGCGCTGCGCTTGGTCGACCCGCGCCACGGGCTCTGCCGCAGAAGCTCCTAACCAAACTGGCGTTCTGGATCCGCTCGGCGACAGCCCCACTGACGAAGCCGCGTGCAAACTGGGTGCACGTTCTGTTCTCGAAGTCGCCAGACATCTGAGAAAGGAAGGTACAGCGCAATAAGGGTTTACTTCCGTTCTTCCTTGGTTATTTGATCCCGGTCTGTTCTGAAGCTGTCAATAATCAACAGAAATGCTCCCATAAAAATGGCGGAGTCGGCAATATTGAAAGCTGGCCAGTGATGGCCGGCTATGTGAAAGTCGAGAAAATCCACGACATGTCCCAACGTAACTCTGTCCAATAAATTACCAATTGCACCGCCTAGAATCAGACTGAGTGCGATGGCGAAGCGTTGACTATCGGCATGTTTGCGCAGCAGGTAGATAATCAGGATTGATGCCAGCAGAGCGATGGCGCTGAGAAACCAGCGTTGCCAGCCGGAGGCATCGCTCAAGAAACTGAAAGCAGCTCCCGCATTATAGGTCAATACCAGGTTGAAAAAATCCGTCACCATGATGACGTCACCAAAGGTCAGGATGGATTCGACCCAGCGTTTACTCGCCCAGTCCAGTAGCAGTATCAGGGTGGAAAGTGCCAGGCTGTAGCGAAGTTTCATGATGGCTGTCTTTGAGTTTTTTGAATCAGGCATGACGACGAGTTTCTCCTGTGCCGAAAAGATTGTTGGCACAACGCCCGCATAGTGAGGGATGATCGGCACAGGCACCCACATCCTGCCGGTAATGCCAGCAACGTTCACATTTTTGATCAGGGCTTGCCTTGACGGTGATGACTTCTTCATCAATAGTGGCAACCTGATGCAGAACAACTGCGGATGTAATCAGCACAAAGCGCAAATCTTCACCCAGCGAACGCAGTAACGCATAATTATCGCCTGCTGCATGTATCTCTACGATGGCAGCGAGTGAGGAACCGATTTTCCCTTGCGCGCGTGCTCCCTCCAGCTGTTTTTGTACCAGTGTGCGTATTTGACGTAAATGCTGCCAGCGTTGCAAGCGCTGCCCGACTACGGTGGTATTGTCAGTTGATGACGGGAATTGATGCCAAACGTGTAACAGCACGCTGTCATCCGTGACGCCGGATAGCTGCTGCCAGACTTCCTCAGCGGTAAAGCTCAGGATGGGCGCAAACATTCTGACCAGACTGTGCGCGATATGGTGGAGCGTATTTTGCGCGGCACGGCGTGGCGTGCTGTTTGCTGTCGTGGTGTAAAGCCTGTCTTTGAGAATATCCAGATAAAATCCGCCAAGGTCTTCCGAGCAGAAATTATGCAGCCGGGAGACAATCTGATGAAAGTCATAACTATCATAAAGCTGCGTCAGCTCATTCTGTAACTTTTCTGTGTAATCGAGCATATAACGATCGATTTCCGGCCAGGAGGTGACGGGAAGAACATCAGTGGCTGGATTGAAATCGGCCAGATTGGCCAGTAAAAAACGCAAGGTATTGCGAATACGGCGGTAGGTCTCAACGGTGCGTTTGAGGATTTCGTCGGAGATGAACAATTCGCCTGAATAATCAGTCGAAGCCGCCCAGAGCCTCAGAATATCAGCGCCCAGGGTATCCACGATTTTCTGTGGCGCAATGACATTGCCCTTCGATTTGCTCATCTTGTAACCCTGACCATCGACGACAAAACCATGTGTCAGCAGTGCCCGGTAAGGCGCTTGCCCATCGATGGCGCAGCTCGTGAGCAGCGAAGACTGGAACCAGCCACGATGTTGGTCAGAGCCTTCCAGATAAAGGTCTGCCGGATAACTTAATTGCGGGTTGTTTCTCAGGACGGTTGCATGCGTAGTACCGGAGTCGAACCAGACATCGAGTGTGTCGGTCAATTTTCGATAGCGTGGCGCATCCTCGCCAAGAAAATCAGCTGCATCCAGATTGAACCAGGCTTCTATGCCTTCTTGCTCGACCAATTCGGCGATTTTTTCCAGTAATACATCACTACGCGGATGCAGCGCATCGGTTTGCCGATCCACAAAAAATGGCATGGGTACGCCCCAGTTACGCTGGCGGGAAATACACCAGTCTGGCCGATTCTTAATCATCGCTTCCAGCCGGGCGCGTCCCCAGGCGGGATAAAAACAGGTTGATTCCACAGCGGTCAGCGCCAGTTCGCGCAGCGGTGTTTGTGCGGACGTTTCATCCATTGGTCGCATACCGATGAACCATTGTGGCGTGGCGCGAAAAATGATGGGGGTTTTGTGACGCCAGCAATGTGGATAGCTGTGCTCGATGGTTTCGACATGACGTAAATGGCCACTATTTTTTAATGCGTCAATGATGTGATCATTGGCTTTCCACACAAACTGCCCACCAACCAGCTGCGTGTTGTCGGCAAATTTACCATCCCCTCCCACGGGGCTGTCATTTGGCAAATTATATTGCTGCCCAACAAAATAATCATCCAGTCCGTGTGCGGGCGCAGTGTGTACCAATCCGGTACCGGCTTCCAGTGTGACGTGTTTGCCGCAGATAATGGGTACTTTGCGTGTGGCAAAGGGGTGCTGCAATACAAGATGTTCGAGCGCCTGTCCCTTGCAGCTGGCAATTGCCTCGCCAGTAAGTCCATAACGATCCAAACAGGTCTGCATCAATTCGGATGCCAGGATCAGCCAGCCCTGATCGGTTCTTGCCAGGCTATAGTCAAGCTCCGGATGTACGCAAACGGCCTGGTTGGCGGGCAACGTCCACGGAGTGGTTGTCCAGATAACGGCCTGGATCGCGGTATCGGCCGGTATTGGAACAGCAAAAATACTGGTTAATGGGTGAGCTTCATGATTTGTAACCACGACATTGAAACCAACATCAATGGCAGGGGATGGCTTGTTTTCATACTCGACTTCTGCTTCCGCCAGCGCCGAACCGCAATCAATACACCAGTTGACCGGCTTTTGTCCCTGATAAAGATGGCCGTTGCGCTGGATCTTGCCCAGCGCACGGATAATGCCGGCTTCGGTGGTGTAATTCATCGTCAGATAAGGATTTTCCCAGTCACCGAGTACGCCGAGGCGGATAAAGTCGGCTTTCTGACGCGCGACCTGCTCGCGTGCGAATTCCCGGCACAATTTCCGGAGTTGATCCGCAGGCAGGTGTTTGCCATGTTTTTTCTCGATCTGGTGTTCGATTGGCAGACCATGACAATCCCAGCCGGGAACATAGGGCGCGTCAAAACCTGACAGCGTTTTGCTCTTGATAATAATGTCCTTGAGAATCTTATTGACAGCGTGGCCAATATGGATATCGCCATTAGCATAGGGTGGGCCATCGTGCAAAATGAACAACGGCCGTCCTGCGCAAGCTTTGCGGATTTTCTGGTAAAGGCAATTTTCTTGCCAGATATGGAGCATTCCTGGTTCGCGTCCGGCCAGATTTCCACGCATGGGGAAAGGTGTATCGGGCAGATTTAGGGTGTCTTTATAATTGATCGTCATGAATGGAAAGGATAAACATCAAGAATCGGGCTGCGTTGTGTTAAAAAATTTTTGGCGTCTATAACATCCTGCGTGATTTGCCGGACAAGAGTACCCAGATCAGAATATTTTGCCTCGTCTCTTAATTTATGTAGAAAATGCACACACAGTCGATGACCGTATATTTCCTGTTTGAAATTAAATAGATGCACTTCCAGAACCGGCGTCTCGGCTTCGTAAATAGTTGGATGTCTGCCAAGGCTCGCCACGCCCTGGATGCGCTGATCTGGATGCGGGCTGTCCTGGTCAGTGATTTCCACCACAAAAATACCATTCAACGGTGGGTGGTTGTTTTTCAGATGGATATTGGCTGTTGGGAAACCGATTTTTTTACCTATTTTGTTGCCATCAACTACGCGTCCGCTAATAGAATAATCTCGTCCGAGCATGGCTCTGGCATACCGCAAGTCGCCATCGGCAAGCGCATCACGAATGACTGTGCTG
Organism: Nitrosomonas sp.; assembly: GCA_032251195.1. Classification (GTDB taxonomy): domain Bacteria; phylum Pseudomonadota; class Gammaproteobacteria; order Burkholderiales; family Nitrosomonadaceae; genus Nitrosomonas. The sequence goes on along the minus strand of JAVVEX010000011.1, from coordinate 14,550 downwards.
GACACGCGCAGTTCGTTTACGGTAAAACCGGGCATGATTTCCAGTTCAAATCCGCCCGGCTGTGCTGCATATTGCTGTAACAACATACGGTCACCTTGACGGTTGGCGCCAAAGCGAAAATCATCCCCAATCAGCAGCCAGCGAACATCAAGCGCCTGCTGTAATACGCATGTAATAAATGTACTGGCTGGAATACTGGCAAACGCCCGATTGAAACGAACGAGCTGCACGCGCGATATCCCTGTTCTGGCAAGCAGCAACAATTTTTCACGCAGACTGGTTAATCTGACTGGCGCCTGTCCGGGGACGAGAAACTCACGTGGGTGCGGCTCGAATGTCATGACGCAGGCAGTCAGGCCAAGTCGCTCGGCTGCCTGTTTTACCTGCGTCAGCATGGCCTGGTGTCCCAGGTGTACGCCATCAAAATTACCAATCGTCAAAGCCAGAGGCTGCCTGATAGAGTTGGCGGCATGCCGGGTAATTAGCATCGAGATGGGTGTGTCTGGCAGTTAACCTTATTTACGCGGTCTCGGTATCGAGTGCGGCGGGCTGCTGCTGTGGAAAATGGCTCATTTGATAGCCCATCCACAGCCTGCCGGCGATAAAACCGGCAACGGCATCAGCGTGGCGTTTAAGTTCGGGGTTACCCATTTCAAGAGTGGTTTCACGAAAAAGCTGTAACCAGCGTCTGAATAGATCGGCGTTTAATTCGGGCAAGGCGATATGCTTGGGCATGGGTGCGCCACGGAAGCGGCTGGTACCACGTAACTGGGCTGACCAGAAATTGGTCATTTGCACAAAATGAGCATCCCAGTCGATGACATGCGCTTCGAAAATTGGGCCAAGATCAGGATCCTTTCTGGCTTTGGCGTAAAAATCATGTACCAGCGTTGAAACTTCTTCCTCGCTATATAATGCCGGATTAGGTTCGGGAATATGGTTATGTATCATAATACGCGTCTATTAAAAATAAAAACCGATATCAAATCGAAAAGACAATAATCGTTTGACCAGGGCTGTTTTGTCATAAGGGTATCTCTAGAAATCCATATTTTGTTACAATACATTGCTATTCACAAAAAATATCTCCTTGCATATCAATCATATGCTGCGCCCATATTTTTTGTTCCTGCCTTGTCTTGTTTAAAACCCTGAATTTTTAGAGACGCTCATAAGCTGTTATTTTCTCACACTTGTGGTCACACTTCGAATCTTTGTATATGCTTATACTTTCGATATGATCTCTCAATCGGGTTATCGAGCCTATGTCAAGTCTCCTGCCAACAGAAATCACTGCTTCAAACCGGAGCATATATGGTCTTCGATATGTGCGATACGGTCTGTTACTTTTGCTGCTGTTGAGTGCCTGTGCAGAGCCGTGGAACAATCCTTATCCTGCCGCACAATCAGGTAAGAATATTCTTTACAATGCCTTTGCCGAACGACCCAAGCACCTTGATCCGGTGCAATCCTACAGCTCGAACGAGATTCTTTTTACGGCGCAGATTTATCAACCACCCTTGCAATACCACTATCTGAAACGGCCGTTCGAGCTGATTCCGCAGACAGCAATCACCCTGCCGACGGTTCAATATTATGATGCGAACGAAGTGGCATTGTCTATTGATGCGGATGAGGTCGCCTATTCAGTTTATGAAATACGCATCAAACCTGGCATTCGCTATCAACCTCACCCGGCATTTGCCAGAGAGGCGCGCGGTCATTTTTTTTACCACGCACTGACAGCGCCCGAACTCAAGCAGATACAGAAAATTGCGGATTTCGAGCATAGTGACACACGCGACTTGCTGGCGGACGATTACCTGTACCAGATCAAACGACTGGCGCATCCTAAGTTGCATTCTCCGATTTTTGGCCTGATGGCGGACTATATTGTGGGGTTGCGTGAGTATGCGGATACCCTGAGCAAACATGCGGCAGCCAATCCTGATGATGCTTACCTGGATTTGCGCAGGTTTCCGCTGACTGGCGTGCAAAAGGTTGATGACCATACCTATCGGATTCGCATCAAGGGTAAATATCCGCAATTCATGTACTGGCTGGCCATGCCGTTTTTTGCCGCAGTCCCGTGGGAGGCCGATCGCTTTTTTTCCCAGCCGGGTCTGGCGGAAAAAAATATCACCCTTGACTGGTACCCGATTGGTACCGGCCCCTATATGTTGACTGAAAATGATCCAAACAGCGTTATGGTGCTGGAACGCAACCCGCATTTTCAAGGAGAATATTATCCAATGGAAGGTATGCCGGAGGATATCGAAAAGGATCTGTTGCGGGATGCTGGCAAGCCACTGCCATTTATCGACAAGATCATATTCAGTCGTGAAAAGGAGAGCATTCCTCGCTGGAATAAGTTTCTGCAAGGTTACTATGATGCCTCCGGTATCGGTTCCGACAGTTTTGATCAGGCAGTGCAGGTAAGCGGGCAAGGTGAAGCAATTGTTACCGATACAATGGAAAAACAAGGAATTCGTCTGGAAACCGCAATAGCGCCTTCAACCTACTACATGGGCTTCAATATGCTCGATCCGGTAGTGGGCGGGCGTACCAGACAGCAAAAACAGGCTGCGCGCAAACTGCGGCAGGCAATATCAATTGCGGTTGATTATGAAGAATATATTTCAATTTTTGCCAATGGTCGCGGGCTGCCCGCGCAAAGTCCCATTCCTCCCGGTATCGAAGGATATCGTGATGGAGAGGCGGGAATCAATCCTATTGTCTATGAGTGGCATCATGAGGCACCCAGACGAAAACCTATTGAGCAGGCAAAGAAACTGCTGGCCGAGGCGGGCTATCCTGGTGGTGTTGACATGAAAACCGGTAAGCCATTGTTATTGTATTTCGATGTGACCACTCGCAGTGCGGATGATAAAGCGATACTTGACTGGATGCGCAAGCAGTTTCGTAAAATCGATATTCAGCTGGTGGTGCGCAGCACGGATTACAATCGCTTTCAGGATAAAATCCGAAGTGGCAACGCCCAGATTTTTGAGTGGGGCTGGAATGCGGATTATCCCGATCCGGAGAATTTCCTGTTTTTACTCTACGGTCCGCAACGCAAGGTTGGAAACAATGGCGAGAATGCGGCCAACTATGATAATGCCGAATTCAATCGTCTGTTCGAGCGTATGAATAATATGGTGCCAGGGGAACAACGTGCCAGGATCATCGACCGGATGCTGTCGATATTGCGTGAAGATGCGCCCTGGCTGTGGGGCTATCATCCCAAAGAATATGCTCTGTATCATGCCTGGTATCAGAATGTAAAGCCTAACCGGCTTTCCAACAACAACATGAAATACTGGCGTATCGATCCGGATCTGCGCGCGCAGAAGCAACGCGAATGGAATGTGCCGGTATTGTGGCCGATCGGGGTAATGGCTGTGCTGCTGGTAATTGGATTGTTGCCTGCATGGTTCGCTTACCGCCGCCGTGAACATGGTCGCAGCCTGACCGCTCAGAATGGCTGATCGTCAACAGAAACGCGCATGCTAAATTACATTATTCGCCGTACTCTTTATGCTATTCCGATTTTGATTGGAGTAAACCTCATCACTTTCGTGCTTTTTTTTGTGGTGAATACACCGGACGACATGGCACGCATGCAGCTTGGTGCCAAACATGTTACGGATGAGGCCATCCTCAAATGGAAACAGGCGCGCGGTTATGACAAGCCGCTGCTGTATCATGATGCCGCGCCGGGTATCCAGAAGGTTACCGATACTATTTTTTTTGAAAAATCACTGGCCATGTTTGCATTTGATTTTGGTCGCGCTGACGATGGTCGTGATATCGCCCTGGAAATCAAGAATCGGATGTTGCCAAGTCTGGCGATCGCCTTACCGGTATTTTTGCTTGGCTTGCTGGCGTATATTACGTTTGCCTTGCTGATGGTTTTTTTTCGTGGAACCTATATCGATTTCTGGGGGGTTGTTTTATGCGTGGCGCTGATGTCTGTTTCCAGCCTGTTCTACATCATCGGGGGCCAGTTTCTGGTCAGCAAGCTGTGGCACTGGGTGCCTGTTTCCGGCTATAGCAACAGCATGGATGCCTGGCGTTTTCTGTTATTGCCGATCCTCATCGGAATCATCAGCAGCGCGGGCGCCAACTCGCGCTGGTATCGCACCATTTTTCTCGAAGAAATGAACCGGGAATATGTGCGTACCGCACGCGCCAAAGGGCTGCCGGAGCGCATCGTATTATTCAGACATGTGCTAAAAAATGCCATGGTTCCCATTCTGACCGGCGCTGTAGTTGTCATACCGCTTCTGTTTCTCGGCGGGCTGATCACGGAATCATTCTTTGGTGTACCAGGGCTTGGCAGTTATACTATCGATGCTATTCAGTCGCAAGACTTTGCGGTTGTACGAGCCATGGTGTTTTTGGGTTCATTGTTGTATATCATTGGCCTGCTGTTGACTGATTTATCCTATACGCTGGTGGATCCCAGGGTGCGCCTGGAATAACAGCCATCGTAAAGAATAGGTGCCATTTCCGGAAATGTCGCATTTGAAAAGTATAAAAAGCAAAATTGTTCTGTTTGCATTGGTTGCGACCTTGTTGCCATCCATTGGATTGGGATTGCTGACCTTCTGGCAAAATGAGGCGCTGGTAAATAGCGGCGTCACGCGCGAGTTACGTGCGCTGACGGATAATATTTCACGGCAGCTCGATGGCTGGCTAAGTGAAAATATTCTCGCCATTCGTGCGCTGGCGGTTGCCAATCCCGTTGTTGACGGACTGGTGGCGCCGAGTCAACCTGAAAGCAGCGATGATGACCGGATGCGGGCTGCTCTGGCCAGTTATCTGTCATCAGTCATGGACAAACTGGACAATATTGCGGCGCTGGCCGTTTTCGATCTTGACCGGCAACTGGTTGCCCGCAGCGCTATGACACCCGAAGCAGATGTTGCCTTGAAACGTTGGTCACAGGCTTTGCCCATCGACAAGATCAATAATGACCCGTCTGCGGCGCTCCCAGAGTGGGAAATCTATTATGCCGCAGCGACCTTCAGTATTATTTTTCCGGTGTTGTCATCCGACAATGTGTTGAAGGGCTATCTCGCCGCCGCGCTTGATACGGACACACTTGCCAGCCAACTGCGCGAAACCCGTAAATTTTCGCTTGGAGAGATCATCCTGCTGGATCAGACTGGTCAGGTTTTTCTGAGCAGCGCCGTGCAGCTCGATCACACGGCAAAACTTGATCCAAAAATCTTGACGGTATTGCGCGAACTTGACAGAGAGTCCCTGATTTATGACGGCCTCGCGTATCCGCGCGCAATAGGTTTGATAAGTGATTACAATAAATTCACATCCATTCTGGTGGAGCGGGATTATGCTGACGTACAGGCTGCCTGGGGCGAATTGCGTAACCGCTTTATGACGTTGGTGGTGATTCTGATCGGCATGGTCACTGCATTTGCTTTATACATGGGACACACCATTGTCGCACCGCTGGAAAAATTGATTGCTGCCGCGCGGGGTATTGTTGATGGCAAGCTGGATGTCCACTTGCAGATCCATCAGCACGATGAAATCGGTCAGTTGGCCGCCATGTTCAACCAGATGACGGATGCGCTGCGGCACAAACGTGCGGAAATCATGGCAGTGAACGAAGCCATCCGGCAGAAAAACCAGTTGCTGCAGAAGTTATCGGTAACGGATGGACTGACGGGGCTATATAATCGTAAGAAACTTGATGCGATTCTGATCGACCAGCTGGCGCGTTTCAAACGCAACAATCGTCCATTTTGCCTATTAATGATCGATATTGATTACTTCAAACATGTCAATGACGAACTCGGCCATATAATGGGGGATAAAATTCTGGTGACGGTATCAGCCGTGTTAGTGAAATCAATCCGGACAATCGACTACGCCGCACGTTATGGCGGAGATGAATTTATGATTATTCTGGTGGAAACCGATATTGACGCCGCCAGTAAAACTGCTGAACGGATACGAACGGAAGCGAGCACACTTTGCCAGGCATTCGATGAATGTCCAGTAAAAATCACCCTCAGCGTTGGCATCGCCCAAAGCCGGAATGGGGATACCATGCCCAACGACCTGATTGCGCGGGCGGATGAAGCGCTGTACGAAGCGAAGAAAGCGGGGCGCGATCAAGTGCATATTCATTGCGATTGCCATATTACCTGACCGGGAATCTTCTGAATAAAACTCGAATGGAATACAAGGATTATTATCAGATTATGGGTGTGACGCGTGATGCGACGCAAGCCGGAATCAAGCAGGCCTATCGCAAACTCGCACGTCAATACCACCCGGATGTCAGTAAAGAATCAGGAGCCGAAGCACGTTTCAAGGAAATTGGTGAAGCCTATGAAGTCCTCAAGGATCCGGAAAAACGCGCTGCTTATGACCGACTGGGCGCACGCTGGAAAAGCGGACAGGAGTTTCAGCCGCCACCAGGATGGGATCAGGGATTTGAATTTCATGGCGGACAATCTCAGGCGGATGCTTCACAATTCAGCAGTTTTTTTGAAAGCCTGTTTGGCAGGTACGGCTCAGGCGGGCAAAGCCGTTCGTATGGGCATGATTTTAAAGGGCAGGATTCCCATGCCAAAATATCGATTGATCTTGAAGATGTTTTTCAGGATACCGTTCGCAGTCTGACGCTGCAACATACTGAGTTGGGGCAGGATGGCAGGCCGCAAATCAAGGAACGCATCCTGAATGTCCGTATCCCCAAAGGTATCCGCCAGGGACAACATATCCGCCTGGCAGGACAGGGAAGCGCCGGACAAGGGCAGGGCAAAGCAGGTGATCTTTATCTGGAAGTAATGTTCAAACCTCATCCGTTATATAAAGTGGATGGCAAGGATATTTCGCTGGAGCTGCCGGTCGCCCCGTGGGAAGCGGCGCTGGGAGAAACCATCAAGATTCCGACTCCGCAAGGCAGTGTGGATCTCAAAATACCTGCTAATTCCCACGCGGGACAGAAGTTAAGGCTTAAGGCGCGCGGTATTCCAGGAACCCCGTCAGGTGACCTCTACGTGGGATTAAAAATTGTGCTGCCGCCCGTAGATAATGAGCAGGCAAAAGCCTTTTATCAGGAAATGAAGCAAAAAATGACATTCAACCCGCGTGCGAAACTGAATTACTGAGCAGAACCGGCTGGTTACCAGCGGCTCATGTTGATGGAAGGATGCTGGGTATCTCTAAAAAATCCGGTGATTGTTGCAACACTTATGTCGCTCTCAAAAATATTTTATATCAGTTTGTTATGTTTGACCTCTTGATTTTTTAGAGGCACCTTACCGTCAGGATTTGTCAGCCATGACCAATACCCAAATCAAAATCCGTATCCAACTCGACCCATCCGCTCAGCAAGCTGCATCGGAACTTTCCGATTCGGGGTCAGAAAATAATGCTACTTTTCCTTCCGGTAGTGATCGGGTTTATGATCGGCGAAAACTTTTTCTGGCTGCGGGCGTATTGCTGCTGATATTCATGGGATTGATCTGGCTTGTCTCTGGAATGCGGGCAAATGATGAGGTTTCCCCACCACCAGATTCACCGGAATTATCCTCATTGCCCGAGGCACCAGCCGTGGTGCAGGCTGAACACGATGCCGCGTTACCCGAACCGATTCCTCCTCAGCAGGAGGAGACAGTGCCAATTGATTCAACCAATGCGGAAATGGTTGCTATAGTCACCGAACCGATCCCGCCAGCGCCTGAAGCACTATCCACCGAATTGGAAACCGGAATACCGTCCGCGCCCATACCGCGACCGACGCCTGCAGAGAAATCCATACCCTCTTCAAATGAGACTGGAGCACTGGAGACGCCCGGTACACTGGTTCCTCAACCGATCGCATCACGAATTGCCCGTGCGCAACTGACCTCTGCCATCAGCCAGCGTGAACCGGTTGACGATATCAGGCAGATATCTCTGGCAGGTCAAAGCAGTCGACCGATATTTTTATTTCTGCACTTATATGATCTGACTGGTGAAACCATCCGGGTTAACTGGTTTTTCCAGGATCAGTCCGTTGCGCAGGTTCTGCTGCCGGTCGGAAACAATGACTGGAGAACCTATTCCAGCAAGACTCTGAATGCCAGGCGTCTGGGAAACTGGCATGTTACTGCGCAAGACTCGTCGGACAACCTGCTGGCGGAATTTTCATTCGAGGTGATTCCGTGAAATATTGCAGTCATTGTGGGAATGAAGTGACGTTACGCATCCCGGAGGGAGATACGCTTCCGCGCTTTGTTTGCCTCAATTGCCAGTCGATTCATTACCAGAATCCCAAAATGGTGGTTGGCTGTATCCCGGAGTGGGAAGATCGCATTCTGTTGTGTCGGCGTGCGATTGAGCCGCGCAAGGGCAAATGGACCCTGCCAGCGGGCTTTATGGAGAACAATGAAACACTGGCACAAGGTGCTGCACGTGAAACACTGGAAGAAGCAAATGCCCGCGTGGAAATTCTAAATCTTTATGCTGCCTATAGCCTGCCGCACATTAGCCAGGTATATCTGCTGTTCCGCGCCAGACTGCTTGATCTGGACTTCTCTCCTGGAATGGAAAGCCTGGAGGTTGAGCTGTTTGAAGAACGCGACATTCCATGGGACGAGATTGCTTTTCAGGTGATCAGAATCCCGCTTGAGCGTTTTCTTGCGGAACGCCGCATCAGCCAACCTGTCTTTCATACAGGACTGATCGACCACAACCCGATCTAAGCAGAATAACCTGGTGAGAACGCATCTGTCATGAAAAAACAAGTCTGGCGCTTTGCTGTTCAAGTGCTTTTGCTGCTGGTGTCGGTGAGTGTCTCGCCGTCGATGGTATCGGCTGCCGACCAGAACTCTTCGGGCTCAATGGATAAACCACTGGAAATATGGCCGGCGAGTGAGGTCAGCCAGCCTGACGAAAGCACCATATTGCTCCACTACGTGCATTTGCTCGGCGGGCCGCGAGAGGGCATGACAAATCCATCATTAACCATTTACCAGGATGGTCATCTTCGAGTATTTTATCCGTCCTACATGAAACAGAGTGGCACTTACGTGGCCAGTTTAAGCCCAGCCAGCCTGAAGAAGCTGTGGCGCGCGCTTACCGATCAGCACCTGTTAAAATTTGATCCACAAAAAGTCCGCAGCGAGTTGAGCTTGCTGCAGAAGCGTGACAGCAGCGAACAGCCATCGGAAGTACAGAGCAAATCTGATGAAGTGACCACTATGATGGAATTTTATCCCAACCGTTATCAGCCATCCCCGACGCTTGCCCAGGACGCGCGTAATGAAAAAAAACGCATTTCCTGGTATGGGTTGAAAAGCGATGTCATGCGTTATGAAACGATTGTCGAAATACAGCTGTTTTATGCTGTTTGTGAACAGCTGGACGCGATTATGCAAAGCGATCAACTCGAACAAATCCCATAATGACTATTTGGCGGCGCTTTCTCGGAAAAGTTGTATTTGCCATAAATCTGGCCATGTTGACCTCAGTACAGGCGGGAGTCTTTATGCTGAGCGAACAGTCCGCGAATGTGATTACTTATCCGACAGGCTATAACGGTAAGGGTGGAGAACTTTCGGTTACGATTGGAATTATTGCCGCACCCGAACCCGAAATGGTAATTTCGACGCTTAATGCCATCAATACCTGGAATAACCTGCGTCCGGTGCTTGGTAATATTGTCCGCAGAAGCAATACTGATGTACCAACCGGCCAATTTGATTTTGAATCGGTGCTTCTGCATGAATTAGGCCATTGCATTGGCCTGAACCATCCCACCATGTCTTCGGAGTCCGGACTATCCGGAGCTGATCGGGACTACACCAAAACCATGCGTGGCGCGAATAATATGTTTGATTTGCATCCCGGATTGGATGGCGTGATTGGTTCCGAAGATGATCAGCGTGCGGATGATGTCAATCTTTTCTGGTTTCACCGGAAAAGCAACAACCCCTTCACCAATGCGCCAATAGTGGATAGCACCTCATACAGCCGGAATTTGCAGGATTTGCCACCAGGGCACTTGTTTGCAGCCAATGCCAATCTGGAAACCGCACGGCTGCTGGGTGTTGGAAACTCCGAAGCTGTCATGCAACAAGGCATTGCAGCGGGAGAAACGCGAAGAGCGTTGAGCATGGATGATGTCGCAACCTTACGCCTGGCCATGAGTGGTTTTGATGGAACAGCCAGAACAGATGATGACTTTACCCTTGCACTCGAATTTGCGGACATAACCAATACTGCGGATATTACAATCGGCTTTAATACGACTGGTTTTGCATCGTGTGAAATCAACGCGGTTGAAGTCATGCCCGGGCGTTTTGTTATTAGAAAAGCCAATATTCACCTCAATAGCAATGTCAACTGGCACTTCAACACAGTATCCAATACAAAACCAGTCTTGGAAATTGCCGCAAATCAGGCTACCGGAACAGTTGACGTGACCCAAAATGAACAACTGCTACTGGATGTTTCACTGATGCCGGGTATCCGTGAGCAGGACTCTGCTGATTACTGGCTGCGTGCCGAAACTCCAGTGGGATTGTACTGGCTGAATGAACAGCTGGAATTTGTTCGATCGAATCAACCGATCCGCGCTCATGGCGGGCCGCTGGTTGCACTCGACCGCTTTCCTGTATTAAATGCTCCTGCAAACGGACTGCCGCCGGGAGAATACAGCGTAACGTTTGCGGTTGATAACAATCAGGATGAAATCTTTGATAGCAGTTTTGTCGGCCACATTACCATCAACGTTGTTCCCTGAAAGTAACTGTTCACCCCATGCTTTATGAGCTTCACCGGTCAGAGACACCTGATGGGTGACGGTACGACGGTTGCAGGAGAAAGCGTCTGGCTGACACAACCGCCAGCTGTCAATGTGAGCGATGAAAGCTAATCTGCTTCGACACGGATCTGTTGCAATTTATATAACGAATGATCGAGCTGATGTCGGTTCAACAATTTGTAAAACTCTGTACGATTCCGCTTGGCCAGTTTGGCGGCCTGGGTGACATTGCCGGAAGTTATTTTCAGTAATCTAACCAGATATTCTCGTTCAAACTGTTTACGTGCCTGCTCAAACGAGAATATTTGCGTTTCATCCTTGTGCATGGCATCGTGCACCAGATCTTCGGAGATGATGGGAATCGTACTCATCACCACGCTCTGTTCGATGACGTTCATCAGCTGCCGAATATTGCCGGGCCAGGATGACATCAACAAAAAATTGATTGCCCCGGGAGCCAGTCCATTGATGCTTTTTTGGTGTTTCTGCGCAAACATACGCAAAAAATGATTCGCCAGTAAAGGAATATCTTCCTGTCGCTCTGCGAGTGACGGAATGGTCAGGCCAACGACAAACAACCGGTAGAATAAATCTTCCCGAAAGTTCCCGGCGGCTATCTCTGCTCTCAGATCTTTATGCGTAGCTGAAATGACACGCACATCTATCGGAATATCTTCATTTGAACCAACTGGGCGAATTGTCTTCTCCTGGAGAGCTCTAAGCAGTTTTACCTGGAGTATTAATGGCATATCGCCGATTTCATCCAGAAAAATGCTGCCGCCTTCGGCCAGCTGAAAAAGACCGGTGTGATCCCTGACCGCACCGGTAAATGCACCTTTGACATGTCCAAATAACTCGGATTCCAGCAAATGCTCGGGAATGGCCGCGCAGTTGATCGTGACGAATGGCTGGTCATTACGGTGCGATCCCTGATGAATGGCGCGCGCAAATAATTCCTTGCCAACCCCGCTTTCACCATGGAGCAGCACGCTGGCATCTTTTTGCGCAACCATCTCAACTTTGATCAGCAGATTTTCCATGATGATGCTTTGCGTGATGATGCTTTTTCTCCACTGATTATCTGTGGCGGATTGCGGTATGTTTGCAGTAACGGTAGGAGATAGCGCCATCGCGCGTTCGATCTGGCTCAGCAGGATCTTGGGGTTATAAGGTTTGGTTAGATAGCTGAAGATTCCCTGTTGTACCGCTGCTACTGCATCGGGGATCGTGCCAAAGGCGGTCAGAATAATGACTGGCAAAGTCGGTATGGTGCGATGTATCTTCTGAAACAATGCCATGCCATTCATCCCTTTCATTTGAATATCGCTGATCACCAGGTGAGGGCGCGCAATGTCCAGGTAATTAAGGGCGGCTTCTGCACTATCTGCTGTTGTTATCTGGTATCCAGTCGATTCCAGCCGTATGGACAGAAGCTCGAGTAAATCGGTGTCATCATCCACCAGCAGAATTTTTTTAGCGCATGTTGTTTTTGATTGCGTTGGATCCATTTCTACGAATGAGGTTTCTCTCGATATTTTTAATGGCGTCAATTTTGTGCTGCAGCACACCAATTTCTGCCTGGCTGGCAGTTAATTGCGTGGATAATTGCTGTATTTCCTTTTTTGCGGCGATCTGCTGCTGCAGCAAGGTATCCAGTATATTGGAAAATGCCAATAGATCGGAAGAAAGCATGTGATTATTTTTAGTTTGTTCCAGATGCTTGGCCGCTGTTATCGTATCAAAATATTTCGTATCGACCTGCAGCAACAATATTAGAAACTTAAACCTTTCCTGGGAATCAGTGCTGTTGCGATAGTGGCTGAGCGCATAATCATATTCCAGGGCAAGCTCGGGTGCGGTTTTATTCTGTAGATAGGTGAAGTAGCTCATCAACTCCCGTAGGTGACTGGGTGATTCGATAATTACAGGTGAGGAAGCAGATGTTGTTTCTGGGATTCTGGTTTTGAGTTCCAGTATGCCACATCCCGCAAGCAGGATAACCGGCAGGAATGATAATAACAACTTGAAATTATTTGTATTTCTGATAACTATCGGAGCAGGCATATTAAGTAAAATAGGAAGGGTTAACCGGAAACTTGCGCCCAGGCAGGTGGTTTGAATGAGGTTGATATTTCCGCCATGAGCAAGCGCGTATTCTTTGGAAATAGCTAGCCCCAGACCGGTTCCTCTCTCACGATTGCTGGGCAGATTACGACCCTGATAAAACGGCTCAAAAATCTTGTTGCTGTCCGCTTTATCAACGCCAGGGCCTGAGTCGCAGATATCAATCTGAACCTCATTTTTTTGACAGGTGGCTGAAATTTTTATGTCACCTTTGTCTGGTGTAAATTTCACGGCGTTTGATAACAGATTATCGAGAATCACATCCAGCTTTTGCTTGTCGCATTTTAACGACAATTCCGGACAAAGCAAGTAAATTTTAATCTGTTTGCGCAAAATAGATAAACGGTGCGCCCGAGCTGCTGCAGTAATAAATTTATTCAGATTAACAGGTTGCTTGACAAGCTTTATCATGTCTTCCCTCAGGGCGCTGTAGCTGAGTAGTTCTTCAATCTTGTGCTGCAGCTGCAGGCTGTTGTCATGCAAAATGCTTGCAATACGCGACTGCTGCGCATTAAGATTTCCGGAGACTCCTCCAGCCAGGAGTTCCGATCCCTCCCGGATCGAAGTCAGCGGTGTTTTAAGCTCATGCGAAACATGTCGAAAAAACTGCATTTTCTGCTCCTCCAGTTTGAGCAGTCTAAGTCTTAACCAGTCCAGGCGATCTCCAAGATAAGCCAGGTTTCTGGGCCCTGTTACTCGAACGGGAACTGTCAGCGTCCCCTCACCCATAAGTGATATGGCCTGATCAATCTGTCGTACCGGACGGGCAATGATGAACGAAAAAATCAAAGCCAGAAAAATAACCAATGGCGCCAGAATCAATAATTCTGATTCCACTAATGCTCGGGTTTCCGCAGCTGTTTCATTAATGCGCTCGATGCTTTGCCCGATCAGTTGAAAATTACTGGTTGAAAACTGTTGTGTGAGCGCAAGCAAAGCGGCGAATTGCTCGGGGATCGTTTGCAATATCTGCGGCCGCTCATCGAGCGCCAATACCTGATTGAAAATACTATTTTCCAGTATCCTGATCTTCTCCAGTAAAAGATGCTGTTTCTCATGATTGACGATATCAAGCATGTGTTTGATAGTGGCTTCAAATTTATTATGTCCGAGTAAATAGCCTTCCAGTAGTGCCGTGTCGTCCAGCGCCAATACTTGCTGTATGCTGCGATCCATTACCATGCTCTCGTCTATCAGGGTGCGGCCGCCATGGGTAATCTCTGTTGCTCGATAGACGGTATTGCGACTCAGAATCGTCAGCTGATCGATACGCATTGCATTGTAGACAAGCGCAGCAATCAACGGCAGCACAACAAAGGCGAATCCAATGAGCACCAGTCCCAGAAATGATTTAGGCCTGAATCTGTTTTTGCGTAGGTTACGTGATTTCGCAGAATGATTGGTTTCCATAGGTGCTATCGGTTGTGTTTTAAGTCATTGGGAGCAGAGCAATATGAAATATATAGGCTACCGGGTTTACCGCAGCCGTTGTGGGCGGATCCACGACTGGTGGAGCTGTGGGTGCAATACCGGAAATAGCTTATGGGCGCCTCTAAAAATTAATATGCCTCTATACTATTTTCAGTTTGATCTGAGTGTGCGTTAGGCAAGCAGTAAGAAGGCGTAGCGGCAACTCG
>JAVVEX010000010.1:0-29863 GCA_032251195.1 Nitrosomonas sp. | reverse complement strand
CTGTTGGGCACTTATCACGGTGTATCGTCCCAGTATCTGCAAGAGTATCTCAATGAGTTCTGCTACCGTTTCAACCGACGTATGTGGGAGGCCGAGTTGCCGCTACGCTTTCTTAATGCTTGCCTAACGCACACTCAGATCAAACTGAAAATAGTATAGAGGCATATAATTTTATTACTGTCTCGTTAACTGACAGGCAAAAATACCTGATGCAATCAAGATTGTTACAACAGTATTTTATGTAATCTATTGAATAATATTGGATAATTTTGTGGTTGCGTATTACAGTACAATCGCTGATTTCATTACAAATTGCTACAGAATTATTAGGCGGATTCAGCTTTGAAGTGCAACTTTATTAAGGAAGTTTATAGGCAATAGCGCGAACATATCGCCATCGTGTTGTGCCGCTATTTGTGAGGTACAGGCGTACGCAGCAGCAAATTACACAAACTGGCCAGTCGTTCTCGCATCTGACGGCGATCAATAATCAGATCGATTGCACCATGTTCCAGTAAAAATTCCGCTCGCTGGAATCCTTTTGGCAGTGTTTGTCTGACAGTTTGCTCGATGACGCGCGGCCCGGCAAATCCAATCAATGCGCCTGGCTCAGCAATCACGATGTCACCGATAAAAGCAAAACTCGCTGATACTCCCCCCATTGTGGGATCAGTCAGAACCGAGATAAAGGGTAATCTGTTTTTGGCCAGTTTACCTAATGCTGCGCTGGTTTTTGCCATTTGCATCAGTGAAAATAATCCTTCCTGCATGCGCGCTCCGCCACTTGCGCTAAAACAGATAAAAGGTGAATGCTGCTTGAGGGAGACTTCAACAGCGCGAACAAAACGCTCACCAACTACCGATCCCATGGATCCGCCCATAAAGCCGAATTCAAATGCGGCTGTCACTACAGGTACGGATAAAATGGTGCCTCGCATAACAACCAGGGCATCAGTTTCATTCGTTGATTCAAATGCTTGTGTCAGTCTGTCGGTATAGCGCTTACCATCTTTGAATTTAAGTGGATCCAGAGAGACAACATCATCCGCGGTTTCTTTGCGATCAGATGGGTCCAGTAAAAGTTCGAGTCGGGCACGCGCGGAAATACGGTTGTGATGTCCGCATTTTGGACAAACATTGAGATTTTTAGCCAGATCCGTGTAGTAGAGCACCGCTTCGCAAGCTGCGCATTTACTCCATAATCCTTGTGGCACGGCTTTTTTCTCACCGTTTTCCTTACGTTTTATTTTGGGTGGGATAATACTTCTGAACCAACTCATGATTTATTTTCCACGACAGAACTATCAGGATTCGCACTATCAACAGCACGACGAAGGGACGCGACAAGACCGCCTACCACTGTCAGCAAATGTTCAGGGGAGGCCCGTTCGATTTCTTCGACAATACGACTGCCAACCACCACTGCATCAGCCCGTTCGGCAACAGCGCGAGCAGTTGCTTCATCCCTGATACCAAAACCGACTCCAATGGGTAGATCGATATATGATCGAAGCTGACGAAGTTTAGTGCTTACATTATCCAGGTTGAGGTGTGAAGCACCTGTAACGCCCTTCAATGAGACATAATACACATAACCACTGGCTAATTGCGCAACCTGCTTCAGACGCGCTTCAGGTGTCGTGGGAGACACCAGGAAAATTGGATCGATACTCTGTTTTTTAAGATGTTGCACCCACTCAACACATTCTTCCGGCGGATAATCAACAATTAAAACCCCGTCGACGCCCGCTTGACTGGCAGCTGCGGTAAATGCCGCATATCCCATTGCCTCGACGGGATTGGCGTAACCCATCAGCACCACTGGAACCATCTGATTTTCCTGACGGAACTCGGCTACCATGGCAATCACGTCTATTAACCCAACATGATGTTTCAATGCCCGCTCGGAAGAGCGCTGAATAGTCGGGCCATCCGCCATCGGATCGGAAAATGGCACACCCAATTCGATAATATCTACACCAGAACGTACCAGTTGATGCATCAAGGCCACTGTAGTAGCAGGATCAGGATCACCAGCTGTAATAAAAGGAATCAGTGCCTTTCTTTTTTGTTGCGCCAGTGCTGCAAAAGTTGATGTGATTCGGTTCATTTAATTGTCGGGTAGAATAAGTTGGAGAGCAAACAGGCTACTGATCATTTTCTAATCAGAGCACGATACCGGATTGTTCTGCAACGGTTGCCATGTCTTTGTCACCCCGTCCCGAAAGATTGATCAGCAATAGTTGGTCTTTATCCAGCGTAGGTGCCAGTCTGGCAGCATAAGCCAGCGCATGACTTGACTCCAGCGCAGGAATAATACCCTCGATTCGGCAAAGTGCATGAAATGCAGATAATGCTTCCTCATCGGTAACGGCAACATATTCGGCGCGCCCACAATCCTTGAGCCAGGCATGCTCTGGCCCCACACCCGGATAATCCAGTCCAGCGGAAATGGAATGCGTCTCGGCGATCTGGCCATTCTCGTCCTGAATCAGGTAGGTACGGTTGCCATGCAGTACGCCTGGTCTGCCAGTGACCAGCGTGGCGGCATGTTGATGTGTGCCAATACCTTTACCAGCTGCCTCGACGCCAACCATGCGCACATCGGCATCATCGACAAATGGATAAAAAAGACCGATTGCGTTCGACCCACCGCCGACACAGGCAATCAGTACGTCAGGCTGCCGACCATAATCCTGCTGCATTTGTACTTTGGCTTCCTGGCCGATGACGGCTTGAAAATCCCTGACCATCATCGGATAAGGATGTGGTCCGGCAACCGTGCCGATAATATAATAAGTGTTCTCGATGTTGGTCACCCAGTCGCGCATGGCCTCATTGAGTGCATCCTTGAGTGTGCGTGAGCCTGATTCGACTGGCACGACCGTCGCGCCGAGCAGTTTCATGCGATAAACATTGGTTGCCTGTCGCTTCATGTCTTCAGCCCCCATGTAAACCACACATTCCATACCATAGCGCGCAGCTACCGTAGCACTTGCCACGCCATGCTGGCCCGCACCTGTTTCTGCAATGACGCGGGATTTACCCATGCGTCTGGCAAGCAACGCCTGGCCAACGGTATTGTTGATTTTATGTGCGCCGGTATGATTGAGATCCTCGCGTTTAAGCAGAATCTGTGCGCCACCAAGGTGCTCAGACCAGCGTTTTGCATGATATACCGGACTGGGGCGTCCTACGTAATGTTTGAGTTCATACGACAATTCTGCTTGAAACGCAGGATCGTTGCGACAAAATTCATAGTGCCCACATAACTCGTCCAATGCAGCAATTAGTGTCTCAGCGACAAATGTGCCACCATAAGGACCAAAATGGCCTTGTTTGTCGGGTAAGTCATAAATTTTCACAGGTTCTGACTCCTTGCATAAATGCTGCTATTTTATTGATATCCTTGATACCTGGCGTTGTTTCAACTCCACTGGAGACATCTACTGCTGATGGATGCGTACGCTGGATGGCTTCAGCGATGTTCTCCGGATGTAATCCGCCAGAAAGCACCCAGGGTATGGGTAAAACAGATGGAATCAACTTCCAGTCAAAAACACAGCCTGTTCCGCCCGGTATGCCCGCACGATAGGCATCTAACAGCAATCCACGGGCACCGACGAATTGTTGTGCATATTGTAGCAAATCCAGACCCTCTCTGACACGTAGCGCCTTTATATAAGGCAAGTTGAACTGGTTGCAAAATTCAGGCGTTTCATCACCATGGAACTGTAGCAAATTCAGGCCAGCCAGCACACTGCTTTCTTCTACCCATCGCTTCTCTGGATTGACGTACACTCCAACAGCATGCACAAAAGGCGGCAGGGATTTGACAATTTTTTCAGCTTGAGCTGGCGGAATAAAGCGTGCACTTTGTTCCCATAAAATAAAACCAATCGCATCTGCTCCAGATTCTACTGCTGCCAGTGCATCTTCCAGGCGAGTAATGCCACAAATCTTTACACGAATCTGCATGGTGACTATTTTTCCTCCAATCTGCCGAACATTGCGTTACATCCGCAAGGATCACTTTTAAATCAATGGAATTGAATGCCTCTGAAAATTTAGAGCTTTAAACGAAACGAGGTACGAGCAACAAAATGTGGCACCTGAGTTCATGGTTTTAAAGGCATCTTATGGTGAAGCAGCAAGGGTTTTAGATAAAGAATGCATCAATCGCCGGCAAATGCCAGGTATCAGGGTAATGGACACCTGCCAGATACAATCCGTCTGGAGAAAAAGTGGGTGCCGCCAAGGCGCGATCACGTCCAGTCAGAACCATTTGAATCCACTCAACAGGATATCGCCTCTTGCCAACATAAACGAGACTGCCAACAATATTGCGAACCATATGCTGCAAAAAGGCATTGGCGCGAAGTTCAAAAATAAGCAGTTGTCCCTGCTGCGTAATTTCAAGTTTATAAATTTGACGCACCGCATTTTTAGCCTGGCATTCGGCGGAGCGGAACGCACTAAAATCATGTATGCCAACCAGCAACCTGGCGGCAGCCTGCATCAGCCTGAGATCAAGAGGATCGTGAATCCAGCCAACCTTTCCTTTAAGAATTCCGGGACGAACAGGACGATTCAAAAGATAATATCGGTAAGTACGTCCAATTGCACTGAAACGAGCATGAAAATTATGGCTTATCTCTTTAGCCCATAGAACTGAAAGCGTGGGTGATAATAACGCGTTCACTCCCCTGACCCAGGCAGTCATGGGGCGTATTACCTCGGTTTCAAAATGCACAACCTGATACAAGGCATGCACGCCCGCATCTGTACGCCCTGCAGCCACAGTCAGGATAGGTTGGCAGGCAATTCGGGATAACGCGCTTTCCAGTTCGGACTGAATCGATGGACGCGCAGACTGTTTTTGCCAGCCACAGTAACCCCGGCCATCATATTCCAGTACAAGGGCAATTTTCACGAAAAGAAAATAATGACTAGCAGTTGGTCCCGGATAGCGACTGGGAAAAGAGAGCGTTCGGTCAAAAAACTCAAAACAGACTGGTTGGAGTAACGTTCAAACTGATATTAAGGACGTCGCTATTTCAGATGAAATCTAATTTTTTAGAGACGCCCTTATGATAACAGTCTGAGCCAGGCAGATAATCCGAGAAGGGAAAACTCGTAACTACTTATTTTTACGAGCATTCCGGAATTACCAAACTTGCCTGGCGCATAACTCAATTTACCAGCCAGTCTAAGTCTAGCCGTCAATTTCGGATAGCATGGTTCGTGCTGTCGCTTGCTGCTCAGCATCGCCCTCTTGCAGTACTTCCTGGAGAATTTCCCTGGCACCTTCCTTGTCTTCCATTTCAAGATAAGCTTTTGCCAAGTCAATTTTAGTTGCAACTTCCTGCCATTGATCTCCTCCTGTCTCTTCGGAGTTCTCGAGTGTTGGCGCTGATGCTGTTACGGATTCATCTCCAAGGTTCAGATCAATACGAGTAAAGCTTTCATTCAGTCCGGAAGCTTCATGCTTGACCTGATCTCCAGGATCAGTATGGGTCGGTTCAAAATCGATCTGGTGACTATCCTCAGAGATAACGGGTTTCTCAGCCAGAGTGTCTTTGCTAAAGATATTATTATCTGTCGGTTCCTCTATTTCAAGAATGTCACCGTCCGGGAAGCGCCATTTATCCATAGTTTCCTCGGTTATTATGTCAGTTGCTTGTTCAGAATTGTTTTCTCTTTCATCGGCATCAGTTCCAATTTTGATTTCCTCCTGAAATATTCTTGATAATTCAGTTGAGTCTTGCGATTCTGTCTGAGAATATTTTGTTGCAGACGTGTCTTCTGTCAACGGGTTTTCATCCAGTTTTTTGCCAAAGAAAAATGCGGGGTTGGAAACAGTTTCTCCGGATTCGCTTTTTCCGGTTTCCCGGTGAAAACCAGATTGATCAGGCGCTTCTTTCAAATATTCGGCAGCGGTCTCAGACGAGTCCGTGGTGCCAGTCGCATCATAATTGTCGATGTTGTCATACAGGTTCATTTCTGCCTGTTCCTGGCGATGACGAAATATGGAAATACCAAGCCATGTGGCCAATAAAGCTGCCAGTGCGCCACCGATCAACATGATATTCTCCACCGCAAAAGCAATGAGTGTATCCAACCAGGCAAACTCGTCCGTCTCAGTGAGATCAGGTTGCAAGATAGCGGCAGGAGACGGCGCTGTTACCGGTTGAGCGGGAATGGTAAATTCCGGCATGATGGAGTTGCTGACAGGTTCCTGGCCGACTGATTCGAGCACAGGTGTTGACAGGGTTTCTGAAGAGGGCGTGTTGGCAGGGTCGACCGGGATTGATGCCGGCTCAAGAATCTGGTCAAATTGTTCCGGATTCAGCCCATCGTTTTTCAGCTGCAGCAAACGCTGCAGCTTGCTAACGTTTTGTTCCAGCTGGGTGACTCGTTCATTCGCTTCTTGCAGGGTGCGCTCTTTTGCAATGGCATCCTCTTCCATCATGTGCAGACGCTGCTGGGATAAGTCTTCGGTAGATTCAGGCCTGATTGATTGCTTGTCCTGAAGCAGTTCCCCTTTGGAGAGTCGGAGTACTTCGTCGGATTCGGTATTTTCTATTAACGCAATATTATCAGCATCCTTTGTGATTTTACCCGACACTGATTGCTGCGATTGCGCACCGGAAACCCCACTGGCCATATCGGCAACTCTTTGGCGATAGCTATGCCAGTCGGTCGTTTGTGTTCTGACTTCACGTACGGCTTCTCTTGGTGAGATCGATGTAATTTCCTGATGTGCAGGAATACGAAGAATTGCTCCAACTCTGAGCAAATTCATGTTTTTTTCAATAAAAGCATCCCGATTGGCACGATATAACGCCACCAGCATCTGATTGAGATCGATATTATCAGGCGTTATCTGCCGTACAATCCGGGTCAGGTTATCGCCAGGCACCACAGGGCCATAACTTGCTTCGGTTCCGTCACTGCCATATGATTGTTGCATATCTGATGGAACTGGTTCAGTGCTTGTAATCCTTTTGGCAGGCGTCTGATTCAATACAGTATCAGCTGCGTCATTCCGCGCAACGGGTACTTGCGGCATAAGTTGTGTTTCTGCCGGATCAAGTAACACGGTATATTCCCGCAGCAAGCGGCCAGTGGGTGAATTCAGTTCAATCAGCAGATTGATAAAGGGTTCATTAATACCCCGGGAGGAAAATATCTGTAAATATGGGCGGCCATCAACCCGCTGTGCCACAGCTACAGATAAAGCAGCATGATAATCAAGATATTTTAATCCAGCTTGCTGGAATGCTTCCGGAGAGGCCAGCTTTGCCGTTATGGCGGGAATATCACTGTCTTTAACAGCAACCAGTTCTATCTCGGCTTTAAATGGCTGGCCAAGGTAAGAACCAACGGCCAGGTTACCCAGCCCTGCTGTTAGCGCTGTCGATGAAGACGTGAGTAGAAAAATCAGTAGTAACGCGTTAAACAGCAAGTAAGGGAGCGATTTTATCTCCCATATGAATTTAATTTTTTTCACACAGACACCCCTGATATTTCTAAAAATAACTGCTTGATATTAACACTGGAATATTCGATTCAGGCTCGGAATTAGCTGACTAAATGAGTTTAACTAGGGTCTGTTGACATTTCAGAAATAGATATTTAAAAACAATCACTTACAATTGCGGGAATAAATCGTAACCCACTGATACTGCAAGTGTTTTTATCAAATGTCAACAGACCCTAGTCAATTCTACTAAAAACCATGCTATATGAGTTTCAGCGGCCTTGCTCACTGATGATCATGTTCATCATCCGACGTAGCGGTTCCGCAGCGCCCCATAATAACTGGTCACCTACCGTAAAGGCAGACAGATATTCTCCGCCCATGCTTAATTTGCGAATACGCCCGACATGAATATCCAGCTTTCCGTTCACTGCAACCGGCGTAAGTTTTCTGGTCGTGATTTCCCGTTCATTGGGAATGATTCGCACCCAATCATTTGCAGAGGCAATCATTTCATCAATTTCATCCAGCGGGACATCCTGCCTGAGCTTAATCGTCAACGCTTGGCTATGGCAGCGCATGGCGCCAATCCGCACACAGATCCCGTCGATTGGAATCGGGTTTGCAGTATGGTCGAGTATCTTGTTGGTTTCAGCCTGTCCCTTCCATTCCTCACGGCTTTGCCCGTGCGCAATTTCGCGATCAATCCACGGTATCAGGCTGCCCGCCAATGGCACACCAAAGTTTTCGACCGGAAAATCATGATCACGCAGTTTTTGCGATACCTGGCGATCAATATCCAGGATATTTGACGCCGGATTTTCTAGTAACTCCCTGGCAACCTGATAAGTCTGCCCCATTTGAGTCAGTAATTCACGCATATTCTGCGCACCTGCACCCGAAGCAGCCTGATAAGTCATGATGCTTGCCCATTCAACCTGACCATGCTCAAACAATCCACCTACCGCCATCAGCATCAGACTGACGGTGCAATTGCCCCCAATAAAATTTTTTACACCCCGATGCAAGGCATTTTCGATAACCGGACGGTTAACCGGATCAAGCACAATGACAGCATCATTCTGCATTCTGAGGGTTGATGCTGCATCTATCCAGTAACCATTCCAGCCAGCGGTACGAAGTTTTCCAAAAATCTCATTGGTGTAGTCGCCGCCCTGACAGGAAATTATGATGTCCATCCCCAGAAGCACATCAACATCAAAAGCGTTTTTGAGTGGAGAAGCACCGCGTCCGATATCTGGAGAAGCGCCACCAGCCTGTGAAGTCGAAAAAAATACCGGTTCGATCAGGTCAAAATCGCTTTCTTCACGCATCCGCTGCATTAATACGGAACCAACCATTCCCCGCCAACCAACAAAGCCAACTCTTTTCATTTGATTACTAAAACCTATGATTGAATATTTTTCCAATTGATGCCGCAAAGGGTTGCTAAGCTCAAAATTCAAAATGTTGTAACAAAATTCGAATTTTTGAAGATGCTCCGAGTGGGCTTCCGCGTCAGGCGCTATCTAGCGTTGTGCCTGCAAGCAGCCTAATACCACATCACCCATTTCAGATGTGCTGACCTCCCGCTTGCCCGCCTCAGCAATATCAGCGGTACGATATCCCTCTGCCAGCACCTGTTGAACCGCATGTTCTATTCTGACAGCCAGTGATTCTTCGTTAAAGGAATAACGCATCATCATCGCAACGGACAAAATAGTCGCCAGTGGATTGGCGACATTTTTACCAGCTATATCCGGTGCCGATCCATGTATCGGTTCGTATAGCCCCTTGTTGTTTTCATTAAGAGAGGCGGAGGGCAACATGCCGATCGAGCCAGTCAACATGGATGCTTCATCCGAAAGAATGTCACCAAAAATATTTCCGGTCACGATGACATCAAATTGTTTTGGATCCCGAACCAGTTGCATGGCGGCGTTATCCACCAGCATATGGGAGAGCGTAACATCCGGATAAAGGCTGGCTGTTTCAATAACGACATCTCGCCAGAGCTGCGTACACTCCAGCACATTCATTTTGTCAACGGAACATAGCTTGCCATTGCGCTTGCGCGCGGCCTGGAAAGCAACCTGCGCAATACGCGTAATTTCAGATTCCGAGTAAATCATGGTATTGAATCCAACTCGCTGACCTTCTCTGACCTCAATACCACGTGGTTGACCAAAATAGATATCACCCGTTAATTCACGCACAATTAGAATGTCGAGACCGGAAACGACTTCTGATTTTAGCGTGGAAGCGTTTGCCAATTCAGAAAACAGCATGACCGGTCGCAAATTGGCAAATAGATTAAGTGTCTTGCGGATAGACAGTAATCCCTGCTCTGGCCGCTGCTCACGAGGCAATGAATCGTAACGTGGCCCGCCAACCGCACCCAGCAAAAGCGCGTCGGCATCGGCAGCCAACTGTTGCGTTGCGCGCGGGAAAGGTTCACCGTAAGCATCTACGGCACATCCGCCCAGCAAGCCGGTCTCAATCTCAATTTTCTGGCCTTCTTCAGTAAAAAACCGTAGTACTCGCTCAGCCTGAGCAACGATTTCCGGACCGATACCATCTCCTGCCAGCAACGCAATCTTCATATCATTCCGTTTGTGTTATGAAAACAACCAAGGTTGCTCCGCCTGTCGTTTTTTTTCATAGGCTTTAATTTTTTCAGCATGTTGCAAAGTTTGTCCAATTTCATCCAGACCATTCAGCAAACAATGTTTGCGGAAAGGATCCATTTTAAAAGGGTAGGCCTCTCCCAAGGGGGGTGAAACAGTCTGCGCATTGAGATCTACCAGCAGTCGATAATCAACTATTGCTTCAGTTGCCTTGATCAGCCGATCTATAATCGCCTCATCCAATACGATGGGCAATAACCCAATTTTGAAGCAATTATTGAAAAATATATCGGCAAAACTGGGCGCAATAATGACTTTGAAGCCGTAATCCTGCAACGCCCATGGGGCATGCTCGCGGCTGGATCCACAACCAAAATTATCGCGGGCAAGCAGAATTTCCGCTCCCTGGTATCGTCGTTGATTCAACACGAAATCGGGATTAATCTGCCGCTGCGCTACTGTCATCCCTGGTTCGCCATGGTCAAGAAAACGCCATTCATCAAACAGATATTGTCCAAATCCGGAACGCTTGATTGACTTCAGAAACTGCTTGGGAATGATCGCATCGGTATCAACATTGGAACGATCCAGCGGTACCGCCAAGCCATGACACTGCTCAAATTTTTTCATTCATTCGCTTGTAAATAGATACGATACCCGGGATTTATTTGGCTGTTTTTTCAAGGGCCTCGCCACCTCGCTGAACATCCTTCCCCAGACCTTGCATGGTATTGCAAGCTGACAGTAACCACATTAACACTAGTAACGATAGCAACAACGAGCTGTTTTTCATAAATAATCCCCAGAATGTAAAAGTATGGAATACTTGTTTATGTATTAATATCAACAAAATGCCCCGCAATAGCTGCGGCTGCCGCCATTGCCGGACTAACCAGGTGCGTTCTTCCGCCGGGGCCTTGTCTGCCTTCAAAATTCCGATTGGAGGTCGAAGCACAGCGCTCCCCTGGATTCAAGCGGTCTTCGTTCATCGCGAGGCACATCGAGCATCCAGGATCACGCCACTCAAACCCTGCGTCCAGAAAGATTTTATCCAGCCCTTCCTGCTCGGCTTGTAATTTTACCAGACCCGACCCTGGAACAACCATGGCAAGCTTGATATTGGCGGCAATTTTTTTACCCGTAACCACTGCTGCTGCCGCACGCAGATCTTCAATACGGGAGTTGGTGCAAGAGCCGATAAAAATTTTATCGAGATAGATTCCAGTTATCGGCATATTGGGTTGCAGATCCATATATTCAAGCGCACGAACCACAGCATTGCGTTTGACCGCATCATCGATATCGAGCGGGGCAGGGACGCAACCATCCACCGGCACTACCATTTCGGGAGAGGTTCCCCACGTTACCTGTGGTTTAATTCTAGCAGCATCAAGCCTTACCGTTCGGTCAAAAATTGCGCCTTCATCACTTTTCAATGTCCGCCAGTAAGCTGCCGCCTGTTCCCATAGCGAATCATCAGGCGCAAAAGGCCGTCCCTTCAGATAATCAATAGTTACATCATCTACTGCGATCATGCCAGCGCGGGCACCGGCTTCAATCGTCATATTGCACAGCGTCATGCGCGCTTCCATGCTCAACGCCTGGATTGCGCTACCGGCAAATTCAATGACAAAACCATTTCCGCCAGCGGTGCCGATTTCGCCAATAACCGCCAGAGCGATATCCTTGGCGGTAACGCCCGGAGGCAATACTCCTTCGACCAGCACCTGCATCGTTCTGGATTTCGTGGTTACCAGGCACTGCGTTGCCAACACATGCTCAACTTCCGAAGTGCCGATGCCGAACGCCAGACAAGCAAATGCACCATGCGTACTGGTATGGGAGTCGCCGCAGACCACCGTCATGCCAGGCAAGGTGGCACCCTGCTCCGGCCCGATGACATGCACGATCCCTTGGCGTAAATCGTCCATCTTGAACTCGGTAATGGCAAATTCATTGCAATTCTGATCAAGTGTTTCAACCTGCAGACGCGATACCGGATCGCTGATGCCGTATTGACGGCCTGTTGTCGGAACATTGTGGTCTGCCACAGCCAAAACCGAACTCGTTCGCCATGGTCTGCGCCCAGCCATTCTTAAACTCTCAAATGCCTGTGGACTGGTAACCTCGTGTACCAAATGCCGATCGATATACAGCAGAACCGTAGCATCTTCACCGTTTGACTCCATATGCACCACATGGCTTTCCCACAATTTGTCGTATAACGTTTTTTTCATAAAACAGACTCCAACAGACTTCGATTGGCCGACGGATATGAAGATCAGTCGCTAATTCTTTAGCTTTTAATCCGCCTATTTTCCAGGAAATAAATTTAACACATTAATTCCGAGGATATTAAACGATGCCAGAAACGGGGGCAGAATCAGGCTCGGTTTGCTGTCCTTCTACCATAGCGATGCGATATCGGTTTTTGTGGCCGAAAGGCTTCAATCCGGCGGAATTATACAGATAACAATCTGGCGTTACTTGAGCCGAGATTTATCGGCAAAGCATAATTTTTGCTGAATACAAATAAATATTCAATTTAATGAAGACTTGGACTTGACTTGAGCGTTATTTTGCGTAACACTGCACTTGGCGTTTGGCTTCAAGTATTCTGCAGTTCTGGTTACACCCGTTTGCGATCTTGAAATTCAAATAGTATCAGGGTATCCGGCCCAGTTTTTAATAGGAAGTAGAAATGGCAACAGGAACAGTAAAATGGTTTAATGATTCTAAAGGTTTTGGTTTTATTACGCCAGATGATGGCAGCGAGGATTTATTCGCTCACTTCTCTGCAATCAATATGACTGGTTTCAAGACACTTAAGGAAGGGCAGAAAGTAAGCTTTGAAGTGACTCAAGGGCCAAAAGGTAAACAAGCATCAAATATCCAAGCTCCTTAAAACCAAGCTCTTTAAAACCAGATTAACTGGGTTTAAAGAACAAGAACAGGTTTCCAGTCGGCCATAATCATGGTCGGCTGGAAACATAGCAAACACACCTCACATACTTGCAACGCGTACTTGGTACGTACTCGCAACCATAGCGCTAAAAATTAAAGCGCGTCCATTCTTTTTATCATTGCTTCGCCAAATTGTGAGCAGGAAACTTCCTTTGCTTCAGGGGTTAGTCTTGCTAGGTCGTACGTCATTATTTTATCTGCGATAGTTTTCTCCATGGACTGAATAATATTTTCTGCGGCTTCGTGCCAGCCAATATGTCTTAGCATCATTTCAGCAGATAGAATAATCGACCCCGGATTGACTTTGTCTTTTCCCGCATATTTGGGCGCGGTGCCATGTGTTGCTTCAAAAATGGCAATGCTGTCGCTTAGATTTGCACCCGGTGCAATACCGATGCCACCTACCTGAGCGGCCAGCGCGTCCGAAATGTAATCTCCATTCAAATTCAGCGTGGCAATGACGTCGTATTCTTCCGGCCGTAACAGAATTTGCTGGAGAAAGGCATCTGCAATAACATCCTTAATGATAATTTCGCGGTTATTATGTTTGAGTTTCATCCAGGGGCCGCCATCAAGTGGCTGCGCTCCAAATTCTTTCTCGGCAATGGAATACCCCCAGTTCTTGAAGCCACCCTCAGTGAATTTCATGATGTTGCCTTTGTGTACCAGTGTTACCGAGTTGCAATTATGATCAATCGCATATTGAATGGCTTTTCTGATGAGTCGTTGACTGCCTTCTCGCGATACCGGTTTTATTCCAATTGCTGATGTTTCCGGGAAACGAATTTTGCTGACACCCATTTTTTCTATAAGAAAATCAATAACTTGATTTGCTTCTTTTGTTTGAGCTTCCCATTCAATACCAGCATAAATATCTTCCGAGTTTTCGCGGAATATAGTCATATCTACTTTTTCAGGGTGTTTTACCGGACTGGGAACGCCTTGAAAGTAGCGAATCGGACGCAAACAAACATAAAGATCCAATAATTGTCGCATTGCTACGTTGATCGAACGAATCCCGCCGCTGACAGGTGTGGTTAGCGGTCCTTTGATTGAGACTGCAAATTCCTTTGCCGCGATTAATGTTTCATCTGGCAACCAGGTATCCTGACCATAAATCCGGGTTGCTTTCTCCCCGGCATAGACTTCCATCCAGAAGATATTGCGTTTGTCGCCATATGCCTGCCTGACTGCGGCATTGACAACCTTGATCATGACCGGTGTAATATCAACGCCGATTCCATCGCCTTCTATAAATGGAATAATTGGGTTATCAGGTACATGCAGGGATAAATTCTCGTTTATCTGAATTTTGCTACCTGAAGCTGGAACCTTGATCTTTTGATACATATAAAGTCTCCGGGGGGGGGGTGATAAATAGGTTACGCTTGATCAGCTGATTTGCTCGTGAGCCTGATCTGTTATATTTTGTATCTCAATTAGCCCTGTTGTTGTGCTGCGTTCTCTAATTGCTCCAGATTGTCCAGTGGAGGCAATTGTTCGAGGCGCTGCAAGTTAAAATCATCCAGAAAATATTCAGTCGTCCCATAAAGCAATGGTCTGCCAGGGACATCCCGCTGACCAACTGATTCTATCCAGCGTCTGGATTCCAGCGTTTTTATGATTGCAGTCGAAACGGCAACGCCACGGATTGCTTCGATATCTCCTCTGGTTACTGGCTGTCGATAGGCGATGATTGCAAGGGTTTCCATGACAGCACGGGAATAGCGCGGCGGACTCTGCCGATTGAGCCGTTCAAGAAAAACCTGCATTTCAGGCTTGCTTTGGAATCGCCAGCCGCTGGCAACCTCAACCAATATCAAACCGCTATCCTTCCATTTTTCAGTCAATAATCGCAACAATCCGAGCAGATCATGATTGTTTATTTTGTCATCAGCAAACAATTTTTTCAGTTGGCTCAAGGGTAAGGGCGTCTGACTGGTCAGTAATGCCGTCTCGAGTACCTTGATTGCTTCAACTGATTGTGCTGGACTGAATGGAGCTGACATAAATTGTTCCGAAGCGTTCCGTTTGCGAAATAGTAATTAGCGCTTCCCGCGCCAGCTCCAGTAGTGCAAGAAAGGTGGCTACCAGCTTGCCAGGACTGATCATTTCACTAAATAATTCGGAAAATGAGATATTGTTGTTCGATTGCAACCGCCTCAAAATTTCACTCATGCATGCGCGAACAGATATCGTCTCATACTGGATAGCATGATGGCGATTAACGCTTGCTCGCTCCAGCAAGGCAATCCAGGCGAGATGCAGATCATCAATCGTGACAACCGGTGGCTTGTTTCCACTGCGCGGTTTAATCCATACCTGCGCCGGTATGAAATGCCTGCCTGCCATAGTCATGGAATCGATGCGTATCGCTGCGAGCTTGATACGTTCATATTCCAACAAACGGCGCACCAGTTCCGCACGCGGATCAGCCTCTTCATTCTGGATAGCTGTTGGCTGTGGCAATAATGAACGTGATTTGATGTCAATAAGCAGTGCTGTCATTAACAGATATTCTGCGGCAAGTTCAAATTGATCGGCGTGCATTACGTTGATATAGGCGATATATTGCCGGGTAAGCTCAGCCATTGGTATATCAAGTATATTGAAATTGTGCTTACGGATCAGATAGAGCAGCAAATCAAGTGGACCTTCAAAATTATCAAGATAAACCGCAAGTGCTTCTGGCGGAATATACAAATCGTGGGGAATAACTTCCAGTAGTTTCCCATCAACTTTTGCGATGCAATCGGTTGTAATGGTCTGGCTCAAGAGCGGGTATGGTCAGGGCAATCGGGCTTAAATTATCTTGACTTTTAAGTTTGATTGTTAATCATAAGGTTAAAGGTGTCGAGAATTTAAGTTAATCAAAAAACAAGCAATTTTGCCAATTTTATGGTTCATAACATACTGTTTTAATGAATAATAAATTTAAGCCCGATTGCCCTGCGGGTATGGTGTTTTGGCAACAGGGTAATTATCCGATCACAGATAATCCAGTCCCAGCGCTTCTCTGACGTCACGCATGGTTTCTTCGGCAAGTTTGTGGGCATGCTCGCATCCATCAGCGATAATATTGCGCATCAATGCAGGATCTTCTTCATACATTCTGGCGCGTTCGCGAATTGGTGCCTGTTCTGCCAGCACGGAGTCAATTACGGGCTGTTTGCATTCAAGACAGCCAATCCCGGCAGTGGTACAACCTTGCTGAACCCAGTCGCGTATTTCAGCTGATGAATAAAGCGTATGGAATTGCCATACCGGGCATTTCTGTGGATTGCCGGGATCACTGCGGCGCACCCTCGCAGGGTCGGTTGGCATGGTGCGGATTTTTCGGGTAACACTGTCCGGGTCTTCGCGTAAACCGATGGTGTTGCCATAGGACTTTGACATTTTCTGCCCATCCAGACCTGGCATTTTTGCCGTTTGTGTCAACAGGGTTTGCGGTTCAGGCAGGATAAGCCGACTGTGACCTTCAAGATAGCCAAATAAACGCTCACGATCCCCTGTATTAAGATTTTGTTGTGTTTCCAGCAAAGATTTTGCTTCAGCTAAAGCATTCTCGTCTCCATGCTCCTGATAGCGGGTACGCAGTTCTCGATAGAGTTTCGATATTTTGGAACCGAGTTTTTTAATGGCTCGCGCTGCCTTGCCCTCAAAATCCGGTTCTTTGCCAAAGATATGATTAAATCGGCGACATAGCTCGCGTGTGAATTCCAGATGTGGCGCCTGATCTTCGCCAACTGGCACCAGATTGGCGCGGTAAATCAGAATATCAGCACTCTGCAGTAGCGGGTAGCCGAGAAAGCCGTAGGTGCCCAGGTCTTTCTCGGTCAGTTTTTCCTGCTGATCCTTGTAGGTTGGAACCCGTTCGAGCCAGCCAAGCGGGGTAATCATGGACAGCAGCAAATATAATTCCGCATGCTGGGGAATTTTGGATTGGATAAACAAGGTTGCCTTGGAAGGATCGACGCCAGCGGCCAGCCAATCTATTACTATATTCCAAGCATTCTGCTCGATTATGTCGGGCGCGTCATAGTGAGTTGTCAACGCATGCCAGTCTGCAACAAAAAAAAGACAATCATATTGCTGCTGTAATGTCAGCCAGTTTTTTAGCACGCCATGATAGTGTCCCAGGTGTAGGCTTCCTGTTGGACGCATTCCAGAAAGCACACGATCAGCGAACATTTTTTCCGACCTTTGAAATAAAAAATATATGGATAAAAAGCTTGTTAATACAGAAAGTCATCTTGGGCGGACTGGTGACAAACATTTATATATACAAGCCAAAAATAAGAACAATTACCTGTTTTGTAAAGGTGATCAATGGCCATAAAATCGTTCCCAACATGCCGCTGATCAGCAAAGTTAACAGAATTACCATTCCATAAGGTTCTATCTGTGCAAATTTCCAGGCAAGTTTCTCTGGCAATAGGCTGACAGCAATGCGGCCACCATCCAGCGGCGGCAGTGGCAGTAAATTCAGTATCATGAGGATCACGTTAATCTCAATCCCGGCAATGCCCATCAGAACCATGGGTTTCATGTAGACGCCTTCGGGAAGGGATATGCCTAGCTTGATGATCATTGCCCAGAAAAAGGCCATCAACAAATTGGCGCCCGGACCGGCGGCTGCTACCCATAACATATCCTGTTTAGGGCGGTGCAGCTGGTTGAAGTTGACTGGTACAGGTTTGGCCCAACCGAAAAGAATGCCACTGCCCAGCATCAGTTTGCTGGTGATGAGCATGATCAGAGGGACGGCGATCGTGCCTACAGGGTCAATATGTTTGACTGGATTAAGACTGACCCGTCCAGCTTTGTCGGCAGTCAAATCACCAAAACGCTTGGCGACATAACCATGGGCAGCTTCATGGAACGTGATGGCAAAAATGACTGGCAGGGCGTAGATGGCGATACCCTGAATTATGCTATCCATGGACACTCCCAAAGGGTAATAACGATCCCTTGCCGGGTCTGATAATTTCGGGCGTATTACCGGTCAGGTCGACGACAGTTGTCATTTCTGCGCCACACGAACCGGCGTCAAGAATGAGTTCGACCTGGTGTTCGAGCCGTTGTCGTATTTCCTGGGCATCATTCAGTGGCAATTCGTCGCCCGGCAGAATCAGGGTTGAGCTCAATATTGGTTCGCCCAGCTCTGTCAGTAGCCCATGGGCAACGGGATGTTCGGGAATGCGTAAGCCAATCGTATGTTTCTTGGGGTGCTGCAACCGCTTTGGGACTTCGCGGCTGGCGGTGAGGATAAACGTGTATCCCCCCGGAGTAGCGGACTTGAGCAGGCGGTATTGAGCGTTATCAACCTTGGCATAGGTAGCGATTTCGGATAAATCGCGACATACCAGTGTGAAATGATGGTTCTCATCGACATTGCGAATGGAACGTATACGTTCCATGGCATTTTTGTTCCCGATCTGGCAGCCAAGCGCATAACAGGAATCGGTTGGATATACGATTATTCCGCCGTTCCGAATGATATCGACTGCCTGCCGGATTAAGCGCAGATGGGGTGTTTGTGGGTGTATCGAAAAAAACTGTGCCATGGAAAACCTGTGTTGACTGATGCCCGTTGTGCATCAGAGGTGAATTTGACTCGCTGGTAACGCCCAGTCGTGCCATATAGGGGTACATCCCGCCGGTATCTTTGGCAACCGCCCCAGATTAAGGTAACTTTCATTCGGCCCATGATAATCGGAGCCACAAGAAGCAAATAAGTCCTTATCGATTGCAAGTTGCGCAAATTGTTTTACCTGCTCGGGTGTGTGACTGGAGGAAACGACTTCCATGCCAACGCCACCAAGCGCCTTAAATTCATCTAATAGCTGATCAAGCAGATTTTTGCCCAGCTGATACCGGGCTGGGTGAGCGATGACTGCCTGGCCTCCACTGCTGCGAATCCAGGCAATTGCTTGCGATAGGGATGCCCATTCATGAGGCGTATAACCGGGTTTACCTTTAACCAGAAATTTCTTGAATACAGTTCTGACATCTTTTGCGTACCCGCGCGCAACCAGAAAACGAGCAAAGTGAGTGCGGCCAATCAGTTTGTCTTTTCCCGCATAAAAACAAGCGCCTTCGTAGCTGTCTGCAATACCATATTTTTTAAGTTCTGCAGCTATATTTTGCGCGCGTTTAATGCGAAGCTGGTGGATATTATTCAATCCGTCAATTAATGGTTGATAATCCGGGTTAATATTCAAACCAAGAATATGGAGCGTACGATTTCGCCAGGTAACGGAAATTTCGATACCATTAATAAGCATGATGCCCTGTTGATCAGCAGCTTTTTTTGCCTCGTCAAGTCCGCCAACAGCATCATGATCGGTCAATGCAAGCACATTTACGCCAAGTGAAGCGGCATGCGCCAGCAACGCTGTTGGAGACAATACACCATCAGAAGCAGTCGAGTGACAGTGTAAATCAATGCGCAACATTAAAAAGCGATAGAATTAGACATCGCGTTATCATAGCAAATAACGGCCACGATTAAAATGACTTGGCTTAATGAGTGGATCCGGTCATATCTGCCGGTGTTTGGTCTGCTACAACAATTAACAGGATTAACTTGAATCTTATGAACCAATTAACGCTAATCTGGGAGCAGCTATCTGCCGCACCGCATCGTGGGCCGTTTCTGATTGGCACAATTCAGGGCGTGCTGACTTTTCTGTGGTGGAATGTGGATCTGCTCGGTCGATTTGGATTGATTGGCGGGCTGCCTGGCTTGCATGGGCAGATTGCGCCGATCTGGATACATGCCTTTCTGATGATTTATACATTTTTTCCTTTTTTTATTATTGGATTTTTATTTACTACTTTCCCCAGCTGGATGAATGGCGAGAAAATCAGATCAAATTGGTACATGTCGGTTTGTGGTTTGATGGCATTGGGTAGTCTGATGTTCTACATTGGGTTGATTTACGGTCAGTCTCTCCTTCTGGCCGGGGTGTTGTCGCTGTTGCTGGGTTGGGGGCTGGCGATTCTCATTTTGTTTCGGGTATTGCTGACTGCGTCAGGTGGAGATAAGCGTCATGCGTGGGTCTGTGCGAGCGCATTTGTTGGCGGTTGGCTGGGCTTGGGTGCTTACGCGCTGTGGTTGTCAACCGGCATAATCTTATTTCTGGATTTTTCACGTCAGGCTGGCATCTGGTTCTTTTTGCTGCCAATTCTTATGGCCGTCTCGCACCGTATGATCCCTTTTTTTTCGAGTAGGGTGCTGCAAGACTACGTGATTGTTCGTCCTTATCTTTTATTATGGGTAATGCTCACCTGTTCGATCCTGCATGGATGGCTACATTTTACTGGTTTTGAGCAATATGCCTGGATAAGTGATCTGTTGCTGGCGCTCTGCGCACTATATCTCAGTTATGTTTGGGGATTTGCTCGCGGTTTTTCAGTGCGCCTGCTGGCTGTCTTGCATGTTGCCTTTATCTGGCTTGGTTTGGCGATGCTTTTGTTTTCGTTGCAGGGTTTTTTGGCGTGGTCGATCAGTGAGGGCGAGGGTCAGCGTTATTGGTTTGGATTGGCACCGTTGCATATGCTGACAATAGGCTATTTTGCCAGCATGGTATTGGGGATGGCATCCCGTGTAACCCTGGGCCATTCAGGTCGGCCATTAAAGCTCGATAAATATACCTGGCTGTTGTTTCTTGGGTTTCAAGCAGCGGTTTTATTTAGAGCGTTACCTGAGATATTGTCGATTGCGCTTACTTGGGCGCCCTGGTTTTATTTGATGGCCGGAGGTGTGTGGCTGATCTGTTTCATGCTGTGGGCCGGTAAATATGCCCCAATTTTCTGGCGGGCAAGAGCGGATGGCAAGCCGGGGTAGATATTGCCGGTCATTAATTCTGGTAAGGCGTCTCTAAAAATCCATATTTTGTTGCGTTAATATTTTTTGTGCTTGTCTTGTTTAGAACTCTGAATTTTTAGAGACGCCCGTAAACGAGCTCTCATGTTTGGAAGACAAAAGGTCATTGTCAAGCTATAATTGTTATGTTATAACATAACAATTATAGCTACGTGTCTGGGAAGATTAAATCAAAATGAAACTATATGGAGTTTTAGTTGGCTTGGCTATGACAGCGTGGCCATGGTCATTGGTTGTGGCGCAGGAAACAACACCTGTTTTAACATTGGAGCCTTTAACCATAACAGCCGATCCCCTCGGTAGAACGAGGGCGAATATATCGCGACCCGTATCAATTTTAAAGCGGGAACAAATGCTGACAGGGGGTGTGCGTAATATTGGCGAGGCAGTGTCGAGAGAATTGGGTGTTTCCAGTAGCGATTTTGGACCAGGAGCGGGACGTCCCATTATTCGTGGTTTGGCTGGTGCGCGAGTACGGGTGCTGGAAGATGGTATTGGTACGATGGATGTTTCTGCAATCAGCCCTGACCATGCGGTGGCAACGGAGCCGTTATTTGCCGATCAGATCGAGATTTTTCGTGGACCTTCAGCCTTGATGTATGGCTCGGGCGCCAGCGGCGGAGTGGTCAATATTGTGAATCGCCGCATTCTTGATTATGTGCCGGAAGCGATTGATGGTGATTTGTATGGGCATTACAATTCGGTTGCGGACGATTTTACCGGCGCATTTCGCTTGAATACGGGTCGTGGCAACTTTGCTTTTCATCTGGATGGTTTGAAACGGGATACCCGAGATTATGGCATACCGAAATTTGCAGCTGTCGACCCAGAGCCTGAATCCAGAAAAGGTGTATTGAGAAACAGTGCGATCCAAACTGAAAATTTTTCAGGTGGTGTTTCTTACATTAGGGAACGCGGCTATTTGGGTGTTGCGGTAAACCGGCTCCGTAATCGTTATGGTGTCCCGGGTGAAGACCCGGAAGTGGTGACGATCAGGCAGCGTCAGACCCGTTTTGATATTAAGGGTGCGCTGGATAATCCGCTGCCAGGATTCCGTCTGGTCAAAACGCGCTGGGGACATAACAATCATACTCACAAGGAATTCGAAGGCGATGAAATTGGCACCTTGCTGCTGAATCGCGAGTGGGAGGGGCGTGTTGAGTTATTGCACAAACCACTGGCAGGCTGGGATGGCGCGCTGGGAATGCAGTATCAGAATCGCAGGTTTTCTAGTTCGGGAGAAGAGGCTTTTGTGCCGGCGTCTCAAGCAGAAGCTGTCAGCGGTTTTATGCTGGAAAAATTGAACCTGGATCAATGGCATTTTGAGATTGGTGGGCGCTTTGAACGTCAGTTGGCCAAGCGCCAGGAAGATAGTTTGTCGGTAGAACATAATGCATTCGGTATTGCTGGTGGAACTATCTGGACATTTCTCCACGGGTATTCTCTGGGTAGCAACCTTTCGCATCAACAGCGCGCACCTTCGATTGAAGAATTGTTTTCTAACGGACCGCATCTTGCAACCAATTCTTTTGAAATAGGGAATGTTTCTCTGGATAAGGAAAAGTCCAATAGTCTGGATTTATTTATGCGCAAACATGATGGTCGCATCGAATGGACATTGAATCTGTTTGCCAATCTGATTGACGATTTTGTTTTTCTCCAGGAAACGGATTTGACGGGTGATGGAATAGCAGATCGAGTTGATCTGGAGGGCAATCCTGAAGCAGATGGCTTGCTACTGCTGCACCATTTTCAGAAAAATGCAAGGTTTCTTGGCGTCGAATTTGAAACGAAAGCACATTTGCTGAACGATCATCGTGGTAATCTCGATCTCAGGCTGTGGACGGATTTTACGCACGGCAGGCTTGCAGGTGGTGAACCCATCCCAAGAATGACACCTTTGCGTTTTGGTGGTGCGCTCAATTATGGATGGGGTCGCTGGCGTAGCATACTCGATGTAATGCACGTGCATAAACAGAACCGGGTTTCATCGTTAGAAACAGAGACGGGTGCTTATACGATGCTGAATATCCAGGTGGAGTACGCTGTCGATTGGGGATCTGCAAATTACAGCCTGTTTGCGCGCGGAATGAATCTGCTGAATGAAGAAGCCCGTCGTCATACATCCTTCCTCAAGGATCGTGCGCCACTGCCTGCTCGTTCGGCCATGGTTGGCCTGCGTGTTAATTTCTAATTCTGTTTGTATTTGGTTGCATGTCGATGTGCGTGGTTAGTCGAAGCTGACCGCTGCATGAATGCAGCAGGCACTATGACCTGAGAATCATCCTTTGTTCATTGCCCTCGTTCCGGCAAGTAATTTCGGTGTGCCTTGTATGCTAAAATCCCGTTGTCGTCCGAAAAGAGTATGAAAATATGTATGGAGCGTTATTCGGAGAACAGCATGGTTGAAAGAAAAATCGGATTACCGGGAAAAATATAAAATGAAAAAAATGACTGCTTTGTCCTTGATGTTAACTGGTTGTGCGCTGATCGTATTAAGCGGTTGCGCTAAAAATAGCGACTATATGCCTTCTGTTGGCGCAACTGGTGAAAGTATTTTTAAAGAGGCTTGTACCGAGTGCCATTCGCCGGTGAATGGCAAAGTAATGATGCTGAGTTCTGAAATGGCGAATTCAGAGGCAATTATAGATAGGGTCAGAAATGGCAAGGGATTCGGTATGCCTGCCTTCCCGAATTTGATGGGAGATTCTGTACAGATGTTGGCCGATTATCTGCTCGAAAATGCTGGCACATTGCCGGAAAAAGCTGAGTAACCGAATGGTTTAACGGTTTATTTTTG
Organism: Nitrosomonas sp.; assembly: GCA_032251195.1. Lineage (GTDB taxonomy): Bacteria > Pseudomonadota > Gammaproteobacteria > Burkholderiales > Nitrosomonadaceae > Nitrosomonas. The sequence goes on along the minus strand of JAVVEX010000010.1, from coordinate 6,098 downwards.
GTTCCTCGCTGGGATTGCTGGTTCAAACGGGAAAGCAGCACCTTTGACATCATTCTTCTTTCGCCTGAATGGATGGAATAGGTGGTATTTTTTGCTGCTTCTTGTGGTGCGGCACAATTCCAGAATTTCAGATCAGAATTGGGCGGACACCTTGATGAGTAAAATTGTAACGGAAGATCCCCCTCCTGTGGCGCAGAAAAAATCAAGCTGTACTGGCTGTGGTCTACGCGATATTTGTCTGCCAGTTGGGCTTGATAGCAATGAAATACAGCATTTGAGCAATTTGATCACGCATAAATTCAGAGTGCGGCGTGGTGAATATTTGTTCCATACGGGTGCTGATTTCAAGTCATTATATGCTGTAAGAAATGGGTTTTTCAAGACCAGCACATTGAAGATTGATGGGCGTGCGCAGGTGACGGGTTTTTATATGGCCGGCGAATTACTCGGACTGGATGCGATCAGTCTTGAGAAATACAGTTGCGACACGATGGCGCTGGAAGATAGCGAAGTCTGCGAAGTTCCTTTTACCAGGCTTGAGGAAATCGGGCGCTCCATTCCGCCACTGATGAATCAGTTTCACAAGATCATGAGTCGTGAAATTGTTCGCGATCATGATGTCATGATGCTCTTGGGCAATATGAAAGCGGAAGAGCGTTTGGCAGCATTTCTGCTGAATCTGTCCACACGCCTGAGTCGGCGTGGGTATTCGCCGACAGAATTTAATCTTAAAATGACACGGGATGAAATCGGCAGTTATCTGGGTCTGAAACTGGAAACAGTCAGCCGATCTTTCTCGAAACTGCAGGAAGAAGGGCTGATCACAATCAGCAACAAACACGTAAAGCTGGAAAGTATTGAAGGGCTTTATCGCAAGATTGGTGATTGATTATCCGGCGTGCCGATGCAATTGTAAGCTGGCTGACGTTGAGTGGGTATTATTGCGTGTTATAATTCGGCACCAGGTGAATGATGTTTGATTTTCGCTTGATAAATACGATGGCGTGGTTGTTGCCATATCGCTATATTTTTTATTGACCTGTATTTTTATTAATTTTTATATTGTCCGCACCTGCTGGAAAGGGTGCCTTACACATCAAGGAAGCGTGTCGGCAGGCAAGCGGTTAACCCTAAGGAAATTTTATGGCAGTTACAATGCGGCAAATGCTTGAAGCTGGAGTGCATTTTGGGCACCAGACCCGTTTCTGGAATCCCAAAATGGCGCCTTTCATTTACGGTCAGCGCAACAAAATCCACATTATTAATCTCGAAAAAACGCAAGCCATGTTTAATGAAGCGTTGGATTATGCGCGCAGAACTTCTGCAAACAAAGGCACAATATTATTTGTAGGCACAAAACGTCAGGCTAGAGATATCGTAAAAGAAGAGGCTGCACGTTGTGGCGCGCCCTACGTTTCCCAGCGCTGGTTAGGCGGAATGCTGACAAATTTCAAAACTATCCAGCAATCGATCAAGCGGTTGCATGATATGGAGAAGATGGAGCAGGACGGAACCATGGCCAGGCTGATCAAAAAAGAAGCGCTGGATTTTCAGCGCGAGATAGAAAAACTGAATGGTAGTCTGGGCGGAATAAAGGATATGAAAGGATTGCCGGACGCGATGTTTGTGATAGATGTCGGTTACCAGAAAGGCGCTGTCATTGAAGCCAAAAAGCTGGGAATTCCGGTAATCGGTGTGGTCGATACCAACCATGATCCTGCAGTTGCCAAGTATGTGATTCCTGGTAATGACGATTCCAGCCAGGCGATCCGGCTGTATGCACGTGCGATGGCGGATACTATTCTGGAAGGCCGTAATCAATCAATTCAGGAAATTCTTGATATCCAGAAATCTGATGAAGAATTGCTGGCGTCATCGGTAGAAACAGATCAGGCTACCGAAGCTTGATCACGGATTCCGTTGGTTATAACAAACTATAAAACTTTGTATCTGGAGTGAATATGGCGGAAATTACCGCGAGCATGGTCAAAGAGTTGCGTGAGCGTACTGGCTTGGGAATGATGGAGTGTAAAAAAGCATTAACCGAGACTGATGGCGATTTGAAAGCAGCGGAAGATCTTCTGAGAATCCGTAGTGGCGCCAAGGCAAGTAAAACTGCCAGTCGGATTGCTGCGGAGGGAGTCATCAGCGGGTTTATCGCTACTGATGGCAAGCGGGGAGCGCTGGTGGAAATCAACTGCGAGACTGATTTTGTCGCCAAGAACGACGATTTTGTGGAGTTTGCCAATCAACTGGCGCAACTGGCTGCAAAGCAGAAAATGATCGACGCTGCCGCGTTGTCTGCTTCAACACTGACTGATGGGAGTAGTGTGGAAGCGCAGCGGCAGGCTTTGGTGATGAAGCTTGGTGAAAATATCAGTATCCGGCGTGTTGCCAGTTATGAAACCGAGAATCGGTTGGCAATGTATCTGCATGGCAGCAGAATCGGGGTGATGCTGGATTTTGTCGGGGGTGATGACATTCTTGGCAAGGATATCGCCATGCATATTGCCGCAAGTAAACCGGTTTGCGTGTCCAGTGATCAAGTACCTGCGGAGCTATTGGCGCGTGAACGTCAGATATTTGAAGCGCAGGCAGCCGAAAGCGGTAAACCGGCCAATATTGTGGAGAAGATGGTCGAAGGCCGGATTGTTAAATATCTGGCCGAGGTAACCCTGATGGGTCAGTCATTTGTCAAAAATCCTGACCAAACGGTTGAAACATTACTGGCAGCAAAATCAGCCAAGGTGAAGCGTTTTTCACTATTTGTGGTTGGAGAAGGTATTGAAAAGAAATCCGAGGACTTTGCTGCTGCAGTGATGGCACAGGTAAGCCAGTCAAAATAAAACCGAGCGTTATATGGCTGTCATCTATAAACGTATTCTGTTAAAGCTGTCCGGTGAAGCGCTGATGGGAGATGCGCAGTATGGTATTGATCGGACAATTGTTGAGCAGATCGTTATGGAGATAGCGAGCATCCTGCAAATGGGTGTAGAGGTGGCAATTGTGGTGGGTGGTGGCAATATTTTCCGTGGCATGAAATCTGCTGGCGACGGGATGGATCGTGTTACTGCTGATTATATGGGCATGCTGGCCACCACCATGAATGCACTGGCGTTGCATGATGCGATGAAGCATAGTGGCCTGGTTTCACGAGTACAATCAGCATTGCGTATAGATCAGGTCGTTGAGCCCTATATTCGTGGTAAAGCCCTTCGTTATCTGGAAGAAGGTAAGGTGGTCGTCTTTGCTGCTGGTACGGGGAATCCGTTTTTTACGACCGATACCGCCGCTGCGTTGCGTGGCATGGAAATGAACGCAAATATCGTACTCAAGGCAACCAAGGTTGATGGTGTTTATACTAGTGACCCCGTTATGAATAGTGATGCCAAGCGATATCAGAAGTTGAGTTTCGATGAAGCAATTAATCGGAACCTGCAGGTAATGGATGCAACCGCCTTGACGCTGTGTCGGGATCAAAAACTTTCCATTAATGTTTTTAGCATATTCAAGATTGGTGCGCTAAAACGAGTTGTTATGGGTGAGCATGAAGGAACATTGATAACTTTTTGATGTTTTTGTGGATGCTCATGCGGTTTTTCTGCGGGAATAAATGGGTTGTAATATCAAGCAATATTGTTGAATAGATCACTTAATACACAATGATTATCGAGATAAAAAATTCTGCGGAACAGAAAATGCAGAAAAGCTTGGAAGCACTAAGGCTTGATTTCAGCAAAGTAAGAAGTGGTCGCCCTCATACCGGGTTGCTTGACCATATTGTAGTTGATTATTATGGCGCACCAACCCCAATCAAACAGTTAGCCAATGTTATTCTGGCCGATGCCCGTACAATCGGTGTGATTCCATGGGAAAAAAAACTGGCTGGTGCAATAGAAAAAGCGATACGTAATTCTGATCTGGGGTTGAATCCTTCATCTGTGGGCGAGATGGTGCGGGTGCCAATGCCTGCGCTTACCGAGGAAAGGCGCCGTGACTTGACCAAAATTGTTAAAGCTGAAGCGGAGAATGCGCGTGTTGCTATGAGAAATATACGCAGAGACAGTAACGCACAGCTAAAAGAACTGCTCAAGGATAAATTAATTACCGAAGATGATGATCGACGTAGTCAAGAGGAAATTCAGAAGCTAACCGACCATTATATTGCCGAGATTGACAAGTTGTTGCAATCCAAAGAATCCGAACTCATGGCCGTTTGATTTAGTTATATGCCTGATGAGCAAATCAGCTCGACTATTCGACTTCCTGAAGTCGGAGACGTGCCAAGACACGTTGCTATCATTATGGATGGTAATGGTCGCTGGGCAAAGCAGCGACACTTGCCGCGCGCTGCGGGACACAAGCATGGAGTCGAGTCAGTGCGTGCAATTATCAAGGCTTGCATTGAGCGCGATATAAAATACCTGACGATTTTTGCATTCAGCAGCGAAAATTGGCGCAGACCAGAAGATGAAATAAAGTTTTTGATGCAGCTTCTTCTGATCGCGCTCGAGCGTGAAGTGAGCAAACTGCATGAGAATGGCATTTGCTTCAAGGTAATAGGGGATATTGGCAAGCTAGATGGCCGCATTGTTGACTGTATTCGTCAGGGTGAAGCGTTAACGGCGAATAATGATCGCCTGTTTTTTACCGTTGCGGTAAATTATGGCGGGCGATGGGATATTATGCAGGCAGTGCGCAAAATGATGATCCAGTCGCCGGATCTGCAGACCAACTTTACTGAGATGGATTTATCCAGGCATCTGGCTCTGGCGGATTATTCCGAACCTGATTTATTTATCCGTACAGGCGGGGAATGTCGTGTCAGTAATTTTCTGTTATGGCAGTTGGCTTATACGGAGCTGTATTTTACGGAAACTTTGTGGCCAGATTTTGATGCTGCTTCGTTGGATCAGGCAATTGCCTCCTATCAGCGGCGGGAGCGCCGTTTTGGTCGTACCAGTGAGCAACTGGCTGTTTCTGTATCACAGAAGGTAATTCAAAATCCCGATAAAGACCATCCCGGTTAACGTTCATAATCCACCTCTCGCTTAATAGCTGCAACCAGCCTGCCCATGCCCATTACCCGAATTATTACTGCGTTGGTTTTGCTGATCGTTTTTCTGGCCGCATTATTTTATTTGCCGCCTATTTTCTGGTCGATGGTGCTTCTTGGCATAACAGTTACTGCTGCCAGAGAGTGGTGTCGACTGGGTGGTTTTTCAGTGAACCAGACCATTTTTTATCTTATTGCTACTACCTTGCTGGGTGGGGAATTTTTATTTCTACTTAGCGAAGCAGTTGTTGTCGATGCAGTCAGTCCATCTTTTATCTGGCTATATGGTGCCTCGACCGGATTCTGGCTGCTGATTGTACCTGTGTTCCTGAAAACAGGGCAACCGGTTAAAACAGTATGGATTTTCATGATACTGGGTTGGTTGATACTGCTGCCAACCTGCCTGGCGTTATACCAGTTGCGTGCGGTCGATCCTATGGTGTTGTTGGGTTTCATGGGTGTTGTCTGGGTAGCGGATAGTGTTGCTTATTTTGCTGGCCGTGCCTTTGGCAAACATAAGCTGGCGCCGCAAGTCAGTCCGGGAAAAACCTGGGAAGGTGTTTTTGCTGCTTTGATTGGCGTTTTGGTATATGCGGTAATTTGGCTATATTGGGTGGATGGTAACGATACACTAATTTTCGGCCTGATACCGTTCTTGCTGATATTGACAGTGCTGGGTGTCATGGGAGATCTGTTTGAATCGTTATTAAAACGGCAGGCAGGTGTTAAAGATAGTGGAAAAATATTGCCTGGCCACGGTGGTATACTGGATCGAATTGACGCTTTGACTTCAACGTTACCTGTTGCAACGCTGGCTGTAATTTTATTTTATTCAAAAATTTTATGACTACAAAACGTCATTTGACCATACTGGGTTCGACTGGCAGCATTGGAGAAAGCACTTTGGATGTGGCGGCAAGACATGCGGACAAATTTGAAGTATTTGCTCTGACCGCCAATCAAAACAGCGAAAAACTATTTGCACAATGTTTGCAGTTTACGCCCCGTTATGCGGTGATGCTTGATGAAAGCAGCGCAGATA
>JAVVEX010000009.1:0-30734 GCA_032251195.1 Nitrosomonas sp. | reverse complement strand
TAAATTCTCGACACCTTTAACCTTATGATTAACAATCAAACTTAAAAGTCAAGATAATTTAAGCCCGATTGCCCTGGCGAGCCATGCTGACAATATGGCATAATTAGTATATTTAGTAAACTGTCACCGTAATTGTGTCCACCGTAATTGTGTCACCGTAATTGATGATCGCACCTGATCTGCCCTTCATGATGCGCGGCTTCCAAAATCATATTTATTCATTCATAACCGGGCTTTTGTCGGGTGTTAGAGAACGGCAGGAATGTTCTTGCATGCAGTGTAGTTTCTTGTTTTGGAAAATATGCTGCTGAATGATCACAAAAGCATCTGATTTTGCTTGATTTTACTTGATTGGGTTGCTCAAAGGCTACTCCTCCGTCGGGCGGAAGACTGTTTGGCGCTGAGTCTCTTCTGGCTGTCGCCAGAAACCTGACAAAGTAGAATTAGGTCATCTCTGCCGACAATATATAATCTGCCTTTAGATGTGTCCGGGGTTGTTGGACTATTTTATGAGAAATCAGTCCAGGTCGGGATAAATGCACCATTACCCAGTGACACAATAGTTTTCATTATGAGCAATCGTGTCTGTCACCGCGTTGCCAAACAAAACAGTGTGTTTTTCATGTAGCATTTATTGGCCGGATTGGCGGCATTTAACTTGAACCAGCTGGAATCTCCCACATTATTTCCAGAATGATATTTGTTGTAAATACAGCCAGCGCCAAATTCTCATGAGCGCCATTAAACTGCTTCCCGATGGGTTGATCAGTCAGATTGCCGCTGGAGAGGTGATTGAGCGTCCGGCTTCCGCCCTGAAAGAGCTGCTGGAAAATTCTATCGATGCTGGCGCCACGAATATTTCCGTGGATATTCTGCAAGGTGGGCTTAAACAGATACGGGTTACTGATAATGGCGAAGGTATTGTTGCGGAAGAGTTGCCGCTGGCGCTCATGCGGCATGCAACCAGTAAAATTGGCAGCCAGGAGGCGTTACACAAGATTACTAGTCTGGGTTTTCGTGGAGAAGGGCTGGCCAGTATTGCCTCGGTATCAAATCTGTCGCTGACCAGTCGTCATCAAGCTGGTGAGCATGCCTGGCAAATCCGGACAGAGGGAACGCGCCTGTTTCCAACGGAACCGGCTGCCCATCCAGTTGGAACAACCGTTGAGGTAAATGATCTTTTCTTTAACTTACCGGCACGCCGAAAATTTCTTAAAACCGAATCAACGGAATTTGCGCATTGCGAAGCGGTTTTTCGTCGGGTTGTTCTGTCTTGTCCTGGCGTTACCTTTACTCTGCAACGTAATGGAAAATTACGTGGTCATTATCCAGCAGCGGAAGCCAGCTCGCGTATCTCGACTGTATTGGGCGAGGAATTCATGCAGTCAGCCACCTGGTTTCGTGAGTCGTCTGCTGACATCAGTCTGTGCGGCATGTTGGCATTGCCCGCGTATTCCCGCACAGCCAATGACATGCAGTATTTTTTTGTCAATGGCCGTTTTGTCCGCGACAAGCTGGTGGCGCATGCCTTGCGCGAAGGCTATCGTGACGTACTGCATCATGATCGTCATGCCGCTTTCGTGCTGTATCTCGATATTGAGCCGGAACAGGTTGATGTCAACGTACATCCGACCAAAATAGAGATCCGCTTTCGCGAAAGCCGCGCGGTTCACCAATTTATTTATCACGCGGTCAGCAAGGCGTTGGCATCCCCGCGAAGTGCTCATGCGGCTGCACCTGCTATGTCAGCGCTATCCAATCAGATATCATCTGGCGGGCGAGCCGAACAACAAATTACAGGTTACCATTCTGTTGAAGATGGGCTCAAAAACAACTATTTCAGGCAACAAAGCTTGCCTGTCAGAACAGTTGCGCAGTCATCGGCGCCTTTTTACGAAATTTTATTTGGCAACGAATCCGGGGCAGCCGGTGTGCGCAGCGACAACCCTCCTGCGCATGAGCAAGCCATTCCGCCGCTGGGGTTTGCCATTGGCCAGCTTCATGGCATTTATCTGCTGGCCCAAAATGCAAAGGGGCTGATCCTGGTGGATATACACGCTGCACATGAGCGTATCGTCTATGAGCGGCTGAAAATTTCTCTGGATCAGCGAGAACCATCTGCGCAGCGCTTATTGATTCCGGTGACGTTCCATGCGGATAGCCTCGACATTGCAACGGTTGAAGACCACCAGCAATTTTTGCGGGATATGGGGTTTGAAATAGCACTGCTTTCCGCCACTGATTTGGTGATACGTGCGGTTCCCGTCATGCTGCGAAATGCTGATATTGAAAAGCTGATAAGGGATGTGCTGCGGGAAATCCGGGAAGGGGACCCCGGTTTGTTGCTATCCGGTCGATACAATGAGTTGCTGTCCACGATGGCATGTCATAGCGCCGTGCGTGCCAAGCGTCAGCTGACGCTTGCTGAAATGAACGCATTATTGCGGGAAATGGAACAGACTGACCGTGCCGATCAATGTAACCATGGACGTCCTACCTGGTTTGAAATCAGCTTGGTGGAACTTGATAAAATGTTCATGCGCGGTAAATGATTGCGGCATCCTCAATCAACCCCTTCGGGAGACAACATGTATCATAGAATTCTGGTGCCAGTCGATGGCAGTTCAACAGCAAAACGTGCTTTACAGGAGGCGATTTTACTGGCAGGGCTTACCAATGCGCAGGTGGCTCTTGTTCACATCTACATCGATATTGCCTATCTGGTGGGTGAGGACTGCATCAACTACGAGGAATTGCAGAAAACTGTGCAACTTGCCGGCGAGAAAATATTGACTGAAGCCGCTCAGCTTGTCGCACAAGCTGGTTTGATGGTGCAGACAAAATCAATGGTGGCCACTAATCAGAAGATTGCGCAAGCAATCATCACGGAGGCTGAACACTGGGAAGCTGATCTGATTGTAATTGGTTCGCACGGTCATTCAGGATTCACCCGCCTGCTGTTGGGCAGCGTGGCAGAAGGCGTTATCAGAAGATCATCAATACCGGTATTGATGATCCGTAGCGAGGAAGCCTGATCCTGGTGAATGGATAGGAAAAATTCAAGTTTAGACGTAACTACTTGCCTCCTGAGATATTAAAAAAACACTTGACTGGCATCTGCGGTTGGATTGCGAATAATTTGGCAAACTTATGCGATTAGATACTAAATCGTTAAAAGACTGGCTCGTTTACCTGGAGCAGCTTCACCCCAGGATGATTGACATGGGACTGGAGCGGGTGCAACAAGTCAGTCTGGCTGCTGGTCTCGATCCCCGGTTCCCGATAATCACGGTAGGAGGAACCAATGGAAAAGGCTCTGTTTGCGCCATGCTTGAGTCGATTCTGAGCGAGGCCGGTTATCGTGTGGGTTGTTATATGTCGCCACACCTGCTGCGTTACAATGAGCGTATCCGCATTCGTCGTCAGGAAGCCACGGACGATGAGATATGTGCCGCTTTTTCTGAAATAGAGTCGGCACGTCAGACATGTCAAATTTCATTGACTTATTTTGAGGTTGGCACGCTTGCGGCCATGTGGCTTTTTATGCGTCGGTCGGTAGAAGTTGCGATACTTGAGGTAGGGTTGGGCGGGCGTCTGGATGCAGTCAATGTGTTTAATCCGGATTGCGCCGTGTTAACCAGTATTGATCTGGATCATCAGGATTATCTCGGCAATACGCTGGAAGAAATTGGTTTGGAAAAAATTGGAATTTTTCGCGAGCATAAGCCAGCCGTGTGTGCGGAACCGGAAATCCCGCAAATCGTACTTCAGCACATGAAAGAAATGGGCGCCAACCTTTTGTTGTTGAATGAGCATTTTGGTTATCAGGTGGAAGGATCATGTTGGCATTATCAGGGATATGGTCATCATTATCGCAATCTGCCCTTGCCCGCCCTGAAAGGCGCCTGCCAGTTGCAAAATGGCAGTGCCTCGCTGGCTGCGCTGGAAGCAATGCAGATAAAATTACCCGTTTCGCTGGACAGTATCTCCCGTGGTTTGAAAAAGGTAAGCTTGCCGGGCAGATTCCAGCAGGTTTTCTCCAATCCATCGGTAATCCTGGATGTGGCGCATAATCCTGGAGCGGCACGACAGCTTGCCGCCAATCTCGATGCCGCGATTTTTGATGGGTGCACCATTGCCGTTGTCGCCATGCTGAAAGACAAGGATATTGTCGCAACCATTCGTCAATTGGCTGGCTCTGTGGATTTTTGGGTGGTGGCTGGTCTGGATGTGTCGCGCGGTGCTTCGGAGCAGGAAATTCAGATCGCGCTGCGGCAAGCAGATATTGATCACCATCGTTTGATTGGTGTTTTTCCATGTGTTTCGCGTGCCTGTGCTTATGCCTGTGACTATGCCAATGAAAATGATAGAATATGCGTTTTCGGGTCATTCCACACAGTTGGCGCAGCGCTGGAAGCGTTTACGGCTGCAAACCGAACCGTTGTTAAAGTATAAATCGATATGAACAGAAATGTTAGCGAAGAAGAAAATCTGCTGAGAAAACAAGCAAGAAGGCGTCTGGTTGGTGCAATAACGCTTGTTATTCTGGCTGTAGTATTTTTGCCAATGATCCTGGATGACGAGCCTAAACCGGAGCAGCAGGAAATCGATATTCTGATTCCGTCCGAAAATCTCGTGGATGAGTCCTATCCGTGGATGACGCCGGGGAATGATTCGGTTCCAGATGGCAATAAACCTGATCTGCCACAGGAAGAGGTGCCGTTACCTTTCAGTGACGAAGTGCCTTCTACTGCTACAGATACCTTGCCTGATCTGATTGACTCGGGTAGTCGGGTTCTATTGCCTGCCAGAAAACCTGTCCGTACACTCACTGTCACACAAACAGCACCCGAGAAAAGAGCCGTAACAAATTCTGAAATCAAAAATTCTGAAGGTGCCTATGTTATTCAGTTAGGTGCCTTTTCCGATGCGTCCAAAGCCAGGCTGCAAAAGCAGAATCTGGTTGCTGGCGGGGTAAATGCCTATACTGAAACAATCAAAATTGGCAATAATGAGATGACCCGTGTTCGTATTGGCCCGTTTGCAACGCGTGAACTGGCGGAAATAGAGCATGAGCGATTAAAACAACTTGGTTTGAGTGGTGTTGTTACCAGTAAATAAATGACTGCCTTCGATTATGCTGTTATTGGGATCGTTTCCGTCTCGGCGCTATTGAGCATCACTCGCGGCCTGGTTCGGGAGATTGTGTCATTATTGGCCTGGATTGCCGCTTTTTTTGCAGCAAGCCGTTATGCCGTTGAAACAGAGTCTTTGCTGTCAGGTTTGATTGAAGATGATTCCTTGCGCATGCTGGCAGCTTATGCGGTGACTTTTTTTGTTGTTCTGCTGGTGATGATGATGTTCTCGATGCTGTTGTCCACCTTGACCAAAAGTGTCGGACTGGGGTTGATTGACCGAATGCTGGGCGCAATCTTTGGTTCTGTACGTGGCATGGTAATCGTGATCGCACTGGTGCTGGCAGCTGGGTTCACGCCTCTGCCACAACTACCCGTCTGGCAGCAGGCTGTGCTGAGCAAACCGCTTGAAATCATGGCAGCCGACATCATACCCTGGCTACCAGCGGGTTTCAGGGATCTAGTTGATTATAAAGAAAATAAAATGTAATGGTATGCGCCGTACTTTAAAGCCCGGTTTTTTACTATTTATTATCCTGCCTTTTTACAGTGACAGAGAGCACGAGTGAGCATCTCCAGAACCCGAGTTTTGTCATAATGCTTTGTTTGAAAATTTAAATTTTTAGAGGCGTCCAGAATGCCGAATGTCGGAGTGAGATAACCATAATGGCAAAACCTTGCGGCTGGCTTGCCTGTCCGTAAAATTAGGGTGTCATTTTTCTGCTGAACTACCTTTTCGGTGAGTATGCTATGTGTGGGATTTTAGGTGTGGTGGCGCGGACACCCGCAAATCAACTGCTTTATGATGGCTTGCTGATGTTGCAGCACCGTGGTCAGGATGCTGCGGGAATAGTCACTGTCCAGGGAAACACATTTCATATGCATAAAGGGCTTGGCATGGTACGCGATGTTTTTCGTACTCGTAACATGCGTGCCCTGGATGGGAATATGGGCATTGGGCATGTTCGTTATCCGACTGCGGGGTCATCCAATTCACCCGCCGAAGCGCAGCCATTCTATGTAAATTCCCCATTTGGTATTGTACTGGCGCATAACGGCAATCTGACCAATGCCGAGGCACTCAACCAGGAACTGTTTCTCGCCGACCGTCGTCATGTCAATACCAATTCTGATTCTGAAGTATTGCTGAACGTACTGGCACATGAGTTACAGGAGCGAGCAATCGGTCATCAGCTCGATCCCGCTGAAATTTTCTCGGCTGTGTTCGGTGTGCATGAGCGCTGCCAGGGCGCCTATGCTGTTATTGCCATGATTGCCGGCTATGGTTTGCTGGCATTTCGTGATCCCTATGGCATTCGTCCACTGGTATTCGGTTCGATTGAAACGGATAACGGTACTGAATACATGGTGGCATCAGAGAGTGTGGCACTGGATACGCTTGGTTTTCGTCTGATACGCGATGTTGCTCCCGGGGAGGCCATTTTTATTGATGCGGATGGCCGTTTTTACAGCCAGCGCTATCTCAGTCCTTCCAGTCTGAATCCGTGCATATTCGAATATGTCTATCTGGCACGCCCGGATTCGATGATGAACGGCATATCAGTTTATGAAACGCGGCTGAATATGGGCATCAATCTTGCGGATAAGATCAGTGCAACCATGCACTATCTGGATGTCGACGTAGTGATTCCGATTCCGGAATCAAGCCGCCCGAGCGCCATGCAGCTTGCCAATCGTCTCGGTATCGAATTTCGTGAAGGATTTGTCAAAAATCGCTATGTGGGCAGGACGTTTATTATGCCAGGACAGCAGCAACGCAGAAAATCTGTGCGGCAAAAATTGAATGCGATCGAGATCGAGTTTCGTGGCAAAAATGTTCTGCTGGTGGACGATTCCATCGTGCGCGGCACCACCAGCCACGAGATTGTGCAAATGGCGCGTGAAGCAGGTGCGAACAGGATTTTTTTCGCATCCGCTGCGCCGCCGGTACGTTATCCAAATGTTTACGGCATTGACATGCCTACCAGCCAGGAGTTGATTGCGACTGGTCTTTCCGATGAAGAGATTTGTCACAAAATTGGCGCGGATTATCTGGTTTTTCAGGATCTGGAAGCACTCAAACAGGCCATTACCCATGTGGATCCATCAGTCAATAATTTTGAGACATCCTGTTTCGATGGGCACTACATCACGGGTAATGTCACTCAGGATTATCTTTCAAGAATCGAGTCCAAACGTAAAATTACTGGCTTAACCAAGCCCACACATGCAACCCAGCTGGACTTGGGCCTGTTGCTCGCCGACTGATTTTTTGAGGACTATATCATGACGAAAGAGCTGGAACTGGAAACATTGGCTATCCATGCGGGCATTCAGCGCAGCCAGTTTAATGAGCATTCCGAAGCGCTGTATTTGACCTCAAGTTTTGTCTTTGACAGTGCTGCGCAGGCAGCCGCACGTTTTTCCGGCGAGGAGCCCGGCAACATTTATTCCCGTTTTACCAATCCCACTGTTTCGACGATGCAGACGCGTCTTGCCGCGATGGAGAATGCCGAAGCCTGCATTGCAACTGCATCCGGCATGTCGGCCATCTTATCCTGCGTCATGGGTTTGTTGTCTGCGGGAGATCATATTGTGGCTTCACGCAGTGTTTTCGGTTCAACCGTCAATCTGTTTTCCAATATTATCAATCGCTTCAATATCGAGACTACTTTTGTTTCGGCAACTGATCCGGCCGAGTGGCAACAGGCTGTTAAATCCAACACTCGTTTGTTTTTCCTGGAAACACCTTCCAACCCATTGACGGAAATATCCGATATTGCCGCGCTGGCTGAGATTTCCAGGAAAGCAGGAGCGTGGTTGGTAGTCGATAATTGCTTCTGTACACCCGTATTACAACAACCACTCAAGCTGGGCGCAGATATTGTGATTCACTCCGCTACCAAATATCTGGATGGACAGGGCAGGGTGCTGGGTGGCGCTGTTCTCGGAAACAGGGATTTGTTGATGGATGGGGGTATTTTTGCTTTTTTGCGCACGGCGGGGCCAACACTTAGTGCCTTCAACGCCTGGATCATCCTGAAAGGACTGGAAACCCTGAATCTAAGAATGCAGGCACATTCCGCGCATGCGCTTGAGATTGCGCAGTGGCTCGAAGCCCATCCCGGCGTCGCGCGGGTTTACTATCCTGGATTGCCCTCACACCCGCAGCATACGCTCGCGATGCAGCAGCAGAAGACTGGTGGTGGTATCGTTTCATTCGAGATTACAGGCGGTAGAGATAAGGCATGGCATGTTATCGATTCCGTGCAATTGTTGTCGATCACCGCAAATCTTGGCGACACCAAAAGCACGCTGACACACCCCGCCTCTACGACGCATGGCCGTATCAGCCAGCAGGCGCGTGATGCGGCTGGCATCACCGAAGGATTGTTGCGCATCGCAGTAGGCCTGGAATCGCCGGAGGATATCAAGGCTGATTTGTCGCGTGGTCTGTAAAGTCAGCTCCCAGATATATGAAGCATGATTACCTGCAGAAAATACTCACCGCCTCTGTTTATGATGTTGCGGTAGAGACGCCGCTCGAAGAAATCGCACTCCTATCCTCGCGCATGCATAATCGTATTTTTCTCAAGCGGGAAGATATGCAGCAGGTATTTTCCTTCAAATTGAGAGGTGCCTACAACAAGATGGCCAAGCTGACGCCTGCGACATTGCAGCATGGCGTGATTGCCGCTTCCGCTGGCAACCACGCGCAGGGCGTGGCGTTGGCATCACAAAAACTCGGTTGTCCGGCCACGATTGTTATGCCAACCACTACGCCACAAATCAAGATCAATGCCGTAATGGCACGTGGCGCAACTGTGCTGTTGCATGGAGATTCCTACAATGACGCCTACGAATACGCAGTACAACTGGCGAAAAGCGATGGCGCTACATTCGTGCATCCTTACGATGATCCGGATGTCATCGCTGGCCAGGGAACCATTGGCATGGAAGTCCTGCGACAGCATCCAGGCAAAATACACGCAATTTTTGTACCAATTGGTGGTGGCGGGCTGATTGCCGGTATCGCTGCCTACGTCAAGCAGCTGCATCCACAAACGAAAATCATCGGTGTAGAACCCGTTGACTCCGATGCCATGTATCAATCATTACAGGCGGGGCATCGCGTCACGCTCCCACAAGTTGGATTATTTGCAGATGGTGTCGCGGTGCGCCTGGTCGGTGAAGAGCCATTTCGTTTATGCCGCGAATTGGTGGATGAAATTATTCTGGTTAATTCCGACGCCATCTGTGCAGCGATCAAGGATATTTTTGAAGATACCCGGGTCATTCTCGAGCCATCGGGAGCGTTATCGGTTGCGGGGCTCAAGGCCTATGTCGAACGCGAGAATCTTCAGCATAAAACGTTGGTAGCAATTGCTTCCGGTGCCAATATGAATTTTGACCGGTTACGCCATATTTCCGAGCGTGCGGAATTGGGTGAGCAGCGTGAAGCTATTCTGGCAGTTACCATTCCTGAAACACCCGGTAGTTTCAAAAATTTCTGTAACTTGTTGGGAGTGCTGAGTATTACAGAATTCAACTATCGTTACGCCGATACCCAAAAAGCTCACGTGTTTGTTGGTGTTTCGGTCAGAAATCGCGAAGAAGCGCTGAATTTGATTCAGCGCTTGCAGGAGAATGGCTTGCATGCGGAAGATATGACGACCAACGAAATGGCCAAATTACATGTACGTCACATGGTTGGTGGACGCTCGCATCAGGTGAAAAACGAGATATTGTACCGCTTTGAATTTCCTGACCGACCGGGCGCGTTGATGAATTTTCTGAACCAGATGAGTCACCACTGGAACATCAGCTTGTTTCATTATCGAAACCATGGCGCGGATTTTGGCCGTGTACTGGTCGGCATACAGGTGCCATCCGACGAAAAAAATGAGTTCAGTACCTTTCTCGATAAGCTTGGTTATCGTTACTGGGATGAAAGTGACAACGCGGCCTATAAGCTTTTTTTGTCCTGATGAGGCATCTCCAAAAAATTGAATTTTGGCATGATGCTTTACCCTTGTCTCCTTTAATACCTTGAATTTTTATGGAGATACTCTGGGTTTCTGGATAACGACAAGACATGCTGACAGCCATTCTGTTTCTGGCAGGTTTGTTCGCAGTAGATCCGTTTATTTCCGGATAACCTCCTGAGTGCGCGCGTAACGATCAATCCCGATGTCGTGTCTGATCGCTTCGTTTGATTTCATCAACAATCTGTGCGTCTTCAATGATTCCGCTATCGGTGGTTTCCGTTGTTTCGCGCATCGCGCGGCGTAATTTACGCCGTAGCCACCATATTCGTGCGCCGATGACTGTCGCGACAGCCACGAACAGCGCCAGCACCACCGAGAAAAAAAATGCGCCCAGCACCATAACCACGATCACAACCGGAATCAGTGTCAAATAAAACACCCAGCGATTGGCCGGAGAGCTTTTAAGTGGGTCGTCTCCATTTGTACCACTTTGTTGTTCGTGAATGATCCGTTTGATAATTATTTTTCGATAATCGTTTTGCATCGCATCAGCTCCTCTATTGCGGCAACACTTTTAGGCGCCGCCTGGGTAAGAATTTCATAACTGTTGGCTGTCACCGCTACGTCGTCTTCAATTCTGATGCCGATATGCCAGAAATGTTCGGGCACATTTTCTGCCGGGCGGATATAGCAGCCGGGTTCGACCGTTAGCATCATGCCGGGAGCCAGCTCTCGCCACTGGCCGGCCTGTTTGTATTCTCCGACATCATGCACATCCAGCCCCAGCCAGTGTCCGGTACGATGCATGTAGAAACGTTTGTAATCATTCGTTTCGATTACGCTGTCGACGCTGCCCTGGCATAATCCCAGATCAATAAAACCTTGGCACAGGACGCGCAAGGCAGCCTGATGCGGCGCATCCCAGTTGCTACTAGGCGTTACCTGGTCAATTGCAGCTATCTGGGCAGCCAGCACCAGCTCGTAAACATCGCGCTGCACGGCGGTGAATTTGCCGTTGACCGGAAACGTGCGGGTGATATCGGCTGCGTAACCGTCCAGTTCGCAACCAGCGTCGATCAATACCAAATCACCTGATTGCAACTGGGCGTTATTTTCGACATAGTGCAGTACGCAGGCATTGGCACCACCAGCGACGATTGACGAATAGGCAACTGATTGTGCACCTTGTCGACGAAAATCGTAGAGTAGCTCGGCTTCAATTTCATATTCATATTGACCGGGCATCATTGCCTGCATGGCTCGTTTGTGTGCAGCAGCGGAAATTTCTGCTGCTGTGCGCATCAGTGCCAGTTCACTTTCGTCCTTGATCAGGCGCATTTCATCCAGTAAAGAACGTATGTCACGAACTGCAGACGGGGCAGCTATGCCTTTTCTTGCCTGTGTGCGCACCTGATTGATCCAACCAAGCACACGTTGATCCCAGGCGATTTCATGGCCAAGCGCATAGAATACAGCTGGCTGGTTAGCCAGTAAATCGGGCATCAATTCATCAAGGCGGCCAATCGCATATGATTCGTCAAACTGATATTGCTCGCGAGCGACTTCTGTCCCATGCCGGAATCCTTCCCACAGTTCTCGTTCCGCATCCTTATCGCGGCAAAAGAGAATCTGGCGTGTATCCGTATCAGCGCCGCCATTGATCAGTACCAGTACGGCCTCAGGTTCGCGAAACGCAGTCAGATAATAAAAATAGCTATCAAAGCGGTAAGGATAGCCTGCGTCCCGGTTACGAATTTTTTCAGATGCAGTGGCAATGATGGCGACACCTTGCTCCATTTGTGACAATAGTCTGCGGCGGCGATCAATACATCTCTCTGTTTGCATATTTCTGGTTTCTCGGAAATGGATTAATAAATTGATGTTGCCATGATAGCAGGCAAAATCCTTCGGTGCGTTCTTACCGCTGATGGCGGAATTACAGTTAAAATAGATACCTTTTACTTGAGGCTCAAAAATCATGTTTCAAATCGCACCCAGTATTCTGTCAGCCAATTTCGCCAAACTGGGGGAAGAAATTACCCAGGTACTCGACGCTGGCGCCGATATCATTCATTTTGATGTGATGGATAACCATTATGTGCCCAACCTGACTATTGGACCGCTGGTCTGTGAGGCCATTCGTCCGCTTACCAGTGCAATTATCGACGTGCATCTGATGGTTGAACCGGTTGACCGGATTATTCCGGATTTTGCCAAGGCTGGCGCCAATATTATTTCTTTCCATCCAGAAGCTTCTCGTCATATTGACCGCACGATTGGGCTGATCAAGGAGCAGGGGTGCAAGGCAGGAATGGTGTTTAACCCAGCTACGCCGCTATCCTACCTTGATCATGTGCTGGATAAACTTGATCTGGTGTTGATCATGTCGGTTAATCCCGGTTTTGGTGGGCAATCTTTCATTCCAGAGGCGCTGAATAAATTACGCCTCACCCGTGAACGCATTGATGCCAGTGGCCGCAGCATTTTGCTGGAAATTGATGGCGGGGTGAAAGTGGATAATATTGCTCAGATTGCGCGCGCCGGAGCGGATACGTTCGTCGCAGGTTCCGCTATTTTTGGTGCGGGCAAAGATAGCGATGCGCATCGCTATGACAGTGTTATTGCCGCCATGCGTAAGGAATTGGCTGGAGTCGCATAATGTCAACCATACAGACGAATATACAGAGTAGGGCATCAGTAGGTGCGGTGAAGTTTCCGATAGCGGTACGGGCGGTTATTATCGACCTGGATGGTACCCTGCTTGATACTGCGGAAGATCTGGCGATGGCGGCCAATGAGATGCTGCGCGAGCTGCGGCGAGAGACGCTGCCGTTATCAACCATCCAGCATTTTATTGGCAAGGGCGTGCCTCGGCTGGTCAAGCGAACACTGACCAATAGTCTGGATGGTGAGCCCGATCCAGAGCTGTTCGTGCAGGCGCTTTCCATTTACGAGCGCTGCTATGCCAATCATCTTCATGTGCATACGCACCCCTATCCCGATGTCATTTCCGGGTTGAATCGGCTTAAACAGGATGGATTTCATCTGATCTGCATTACTAACAAGGCGGAGGCCTTTACTTTGCCGCTATTGCGCGCAGCTGGCCTGCTGGACTACTTTGAGCTGGTTCTCTCTGGGGACAGTCTGCCGCGTAGCAAGCCTGATCCTCTGCCTTTGCTGCATGCCTGCAAACAGTTTGGTATACCGCCAGAATCCGCGTTATTGATCGGTGATTCATTGAATGATGCAATTGCCGCGAGAGCAGCCGGCTGTTATATTTTTTGTGTGCCCTACGGTTACAATGAAGGGCGTGACGTGCGCGAGCTGGATTGCGATGCTGTTGTCGGTACTATTCTTGAAGCGGCCGGACGCATTACCCGTTCCGCTTGAAATATCTGCAAATAAACCGGTGCAATTACCGTATAAAATAATAATCGCAATCCATGGATCAATGTTTGACTGAAAACGAGTTCAAGGCGCTGGTATTACAGGGCTACAACCGAATTCCATTGGTGCTGCAAACGTTTGCCGATCTGGATACACCGCTATCAGTCTATCTTAAGCTTGCCAACCGTCCTTATTCTTATCTGCTTGAGTCAGTCGTGGGTGGCGAGCGCTTTGGACGCTATTCAGTAATCGGCCTGCCAGCCAAAACCAGGCTTGAGGTTTATGATAATCTTGTTCAAACTATTTCTGGCAACGTAACCAATAAAATTGATACTGCAAATGTGCTCGATTATATCGATACCTTTCTTGCACAATTCAAGGTTGCGCCCAATGCCGATTTACCACGATTTGCCGGTGGTCTGGCGGGTTATTTTGGTTACGACAGCGTGCGCTATATCGAGCCTCGCCTGGCAGGTCACGCGCCGCCAGATACTCTGCACACGCCGGATATTCTGCTGTTACTGTCGGAAGAAGTGGTCGTGGTGGATAACCTCTCCGGTAAACTTTATCTCATCATTCATATTGATCCAGCACTAAAAAACGCCTACCAGCACGGTATTGACCGGCTGAAGGAATTGTTGGCCAAGTTGCGCCAGGCACTACCCATTCCAGATGAGAAGCCGGGTAATTCCTTGCCTGCGAGCTGCGAATTCCCTGAAAAGGATTTTCTGGCTGCGGTGGAGAAGGCCAGGCAATACATTATCGAAGGCGATATTATGCAGGTTGTTTTGGCGCAACGTGCGAGCAAGCCTTATTCGGCGTCCCCGCTGGCGCTATATCGAGCACTGCGCAGCCTAAATCCTTCTCCTTACATGTTTTATTACCATCTGGGAGATACCCATATCGTTGGTGCCTCACCAGAAATCCTCGTCAGGCTGGAAAAAGAGACCGTCACCGTCCGCCCTATCGCTGGCACACGGCCACGCGGCCAAAATGCGGAACAGGATGAGGTGTTGGCAGCAGAACTGCTGGCCGATCCGAAAGAACGCGCGGAACACATCATGCTAATGGATCTGGGGCGTAATGATGTTGGACGTGTGGCACAAACGGGTACCGTGAAGGTAACCGAGAATATGCAGATCGAGCATTATTCGCACGTTATGCATATCGTGTCCAACGTGGAAGGCAAGCTCAAGCCAGGCCTGAATGCAATCGACGTGCTGCGCGCCACCTTTCCTGCTGGTACTGTCAGCGGTGCGCCAAAAGTGCGCGCCATGCAAATCATTGACGAGTTGGAAGTTTCCAAACGCGGGATCTACGCCGGCGCGGTCGGCTATCTGGATTTCAATGGGGATCTGGATTTGGCGATAGCAATACGTACCGGCGTAATCAAGGATGGTTGGCTGCATGTTCAGGCTGGTGCGGGTATCGTGGCAGACTCCATTCCACAAAACGAATGGATTGAAACACAGAACAAGGCCAAGGCATTATTGCGCGCGGCCGAAATTGCCGAGCATGGTCTCGACAGCAAAATAGAATAATTTCACATGATTCACATGAAGAAAATTCATAAGGACATCTCTAAAAGTTCAGGGTTTTAAACAAGACGAGTCAAAAAAATATTGATGGAGCATAGGATTAACAGGTAAGGAGGTGTTTTTTGTGAATAACGATGTATCGTAACGAAACATCGGTTTTTAGAGATGCCTGTAAACGAACTAAAACGAAAAACGCAGCTCAGTATATACGCGATCATTATTCGCAAACCGTCCAAACAAGCCAGTAGCCGGTCCCTCGAATATATCAGCACCCATTGCCAGTCTCCAGTCTCGCGTAAAATTCCAGGTAATACGTGGACGCAGCATCCACTCACTTCGGTTAAGACTGTGGATGAGCAGTACTTGCGCTTCAATATTCCGCCAGAGATCACTCTGTAAAAAAATACTGCCACCACTTTCGCGTCGGTCTGCAAAAATATCCCGATCGTAATTCAGAAATATCCGCTGAAAAAATTGCAGATTGAGACGAATATCACGCGGCAGGTTGAAATCCAGTCCCAGTGCGTAGTCGATCGTATCCTGGCTCGCCAGACCATTTGGTGCGGTCAGACGGGTAACATTGAAGCGTCGTCCATCGGTATAGATAAACTCGCCTTTGAGCACCGCTTGCCCCAAGTCTTTTGTGAGTGTGCTACCAATCTGGTCGATTGTTTCATGACGCGCCTGAAACGTGAGCAGCTCACCTGGCTGTCTAACGAGATGGAATGTTGGCGTGGCGTCACGGCTATGGTAATAAAATGCGGACAAATCCCATCCGCTGATCAGTTGCGACAAACGCATGCCGTAATTACTGTTGCGCGGGTTCAATCCGGATCGATCTTCGCGTAAGAAATTTACCGGTAGATTGTCTGGCAGTGCGAATGGAAAGAATTCTGCGCCCGGGCGACCGATTTTATCCAGGCTGGCAAAGGGAATCCATACAAAATCTGCGTGAAAATCATTTTTGGAATATTCGGTGCGAATGGCCCACTGCGGAATACGCAGCAGGTCAAAATCCTGTAATACGAATTCACGCATATCTTTTGCGGAAACCACATCGGCAAAGAACAGGCCGACCATTTCACCCCAGATAATATGTTGACGACCAATACGCACATCAAAATCGCCAGCTGATACGTCCAGGTAGTTTTCCCGTAAAAAAAGCTCAAAATGCTGATCGCGGCGTACATCGCGCGGATAAAAACTGGAAATGTCGTGAATGGCATCATAATCAAGACGTGCACTCAATTTCCATTTTATGTTGGGACTTAACTGGCCAAGGTTAGCCAGTTCAGAACGTAGCCGTAATTTTGAAGCATGTTCAGGGTTGGCATAAGTGTGGGCAAACTCCAGTTGGGAAAATCCCCGCCAGGCGGCGGTGGGCTGGAATGTTTGGTCAGTATGGTTTATAACTGCCGGGTCACTGTCACTGAATAAACCCTCCAGCGTAGGGTTTTGTGCCAATCGAACCGGGCTATCCTTTTTCTGACTCAGGCTGTCAGTCTGAGCATGCAATCCTCCCCAACTGGACAACCATAATGACAGCAACAGAATCAGATAGCTGAATACGCTATAGGAAAATCTCATATCTTCTTTGAAAGCAGATTGATCAATCATCAAGTATGCATAACGGCATTCTCATGAATCAGTTGACCATCTTCGATCCGAACCAGTCGTTCAGCCATGGCCATCACTTTGGCGTCATGCGTTGAAAAAACAAAGGTGGTGCCGTTATCCTCGTTGATCTCTTTCATCAACTGCAATATACCTTCTCCGGTTTTATGATCAAGATTGGCGGTCGGCTCGTCCGCCAGTATTACGCTTGGATGTGTGGCCAGTGCGCGGGCAATCGCCACACGCTGACGCTGACCGCCACTGAGCTGATTGGGGCGGTGACGCGCAAATTTGGATAAACCAACGATCTCCAGAAACCGGGAGACTCGCTCACGACGCTGGGTAGCGTTCAGTTCCTTGAACTGCAACAGGGGGTACTCCACATTCTCTTCCGCTGACAATACCGAAAAAAGATTAAATGTTTGAAATATAAATCCGATAGTTCTAGCTCTAAGTGCGGAAAGCTGATCGGGTGTTTGCCCGCTGATATCCAGATCTTTAATATAAATTTTGCCAGAGGAAGGAATGTCTATACAGCCAATCAAATTCAGCAGTGTGGATTTACCGCTGCCGGATGGTCCGGCAATGGCAAGAAATTCGCCGTGCTCGATTTGTAGATCGATATCTTTAAGTGCCTGGATATGATCAGCACCCAGCATGTACGCTTTGCAGACTTTTTCGAAACGAACGATATTCATTTGTTTTATCCTGTACAACTGTTTCAGGGATTAATGAGCCAGGCAGACTAAACTCGGGAGATTAAACATGACATTACGAATAGGCTTATTGCCAATCATAGCGGTATTATTGTTGTTATTTCAGACACAGGCGCGATCAACATCGCCGACAGAACCTGCCAGCCAGGAAGCAACGGCAAAAAGTATACTGGAAAAAGCAGATGAAATTCGCTTCCCGCGTGAGAGTTTTCAAGTGGAAGTCGCTATTCGTACCATTTCACCTGGCCAGACTGACGAGGTGCGTCAATACCGGGTGCTCTCCAAAGGCAATGAAAATAGCATCGTTTTAACCACTGAACCGGCCGTTGAACGCGGACAGGCTATTTTGATGAAGGGGCGTGATCTTTGGGTTTTCATGCCAAGCGTTTCGCAGCCGATCCGGCTGTCACTCTCGCAACGACTGACTGGTCAGGTTGCCAATGGTGATATTGCCCGCGCTAATTTTACCGGAGACTATCATCCGAAGCTGTTGCGCAGCGAAACAATAGATGGTGAAAATTATCATGTGCTTGAACTGACCGGTATTGATCGTTCGGTGACTTATCAGCGGGTTTTGTTGTGGGTCAATCAGTTGAGTAACCAGCCATTTAAAGCGGAATTCTATTCACTTTCCGGCCGCCTGCTCAAAATCAGCCGTTATGAAAACTTTGAGATGATTCTTGGCAAGTTACGACCAACGCAAATGATCATGGAAGATGCGCTCAAACAGGGTGAGATTTCGGTATTGGACTATTCCGGAATGCAGCTACGCGACTTGCCTGACAAGCTGTTTACCAAAAATTACTTGAAAAGACTTGAATAATTGATTTGTCACTGAGCTGGGACTAATCCAGACAGACATACTCGACCCAGATGAGGTAACACTATGTTTTCAAAGGAACAGAATCTAGGCGCATCTTTCAAACAGTACTTTGAGATTGTGCCGGCACTCAATGAATCGCTTAAGACGGAAGCATATCGTGTTCGTCATGCCGTCTATTGTGAAGATCTGGGGTTCGAGCCTGCGCGAACCGATAAACTGGAAACCGATCAATATGATCACAGTGCGATTCATTTGCTGATCCGTGATGTTCGAAATAATACATTTATTGGTTGTACCCGGATTATTCGTCCTTCCATGAATACAGACCATGGTTTGCTACCATTTGAACGCACTTGCGCCAACACGCTGGATCGTGCCATTATTAATCCGGCAAAACTACCGCGTGATAAAATTGGCGAAGTTTCCCGCCTGGCTGTCGTGGCCTCCTTCCGACGACGCAAGGGGGAAGCTGTACAGCCGATCAATCTTTCGGAAGACGATTATCGTGAAGCGCCCCTGCTGCGCTTCCCTTATATTCCGTTGGGGTTGTACTTTGGCACAGTCGAGTTAGCTCGATTGAATGGCATCCGAGTACTATTTATGCTGACTGAAGATCGGCTGGCAAATCATTTTGGCAGACTGGGCGTCCAACCTGAACTTATTGGCGGGCCAGTCGAGCATCACGGCACACGCTTTCCATCCATGATCGATACTGACGGGATTGCCAGTGGCATACGGCCAATTCTTCGTCCACTTTATCGCTGCATTGCCGAAGATATCCAGGCAGGACTGATACATGACCGTAGAAAAGTAGCCAATGCAGGTTCAGGATCAATGCAGGTTTAGGATGAATAGAGAGGGCTGCCGGGTAAATTCAGTTTGAGTATCAGTCGCTGACCGACTGATAAGTGGGTGCTGCCGTTATTCCAGGACATGATGGCTTTGACATTGATCCCGTAGCGTTTCGCAATGCCGTGGAGCGTGTCACCTTTTTTAACAACATGAATTAACTTCTTATTTTCGGTATCACTGAAAGTGCCGCCCGGGTCGTACGCCAGATAGGCTCTTTCCCGGGTGCTACGGCCATCACGCGGCACCAGCAACAGTTGTCCATTTTTTAATGTGGCTTGTACATGCATGCCATTTATTCTTGCCAGTTTCGATACATTGATACGATAACGTTGCGCCAGTTGTCGCAAGGTTTCCATTTTACGTACCTCATGGATTCGCCATGAAACCAGCTCTTTATCATAGCTTTCCATATTTTTGATAAAATTCATGACACTGGCGACTGGTAATAACAGCTGCCGTGGTGACTGGCTGATGCGGATGACCGGTCTGTTATAGGCTGGATTCAGGGCGTTGAACTCTTTCTCGGAAATACCCGCCAGCCTGGCCGCCAGAGGAACGTCGATCTGCTCTGTCAATTCAATCTGTTCGAAGTAGGACCGGTTGGGAATGGACGCGAGTTTGACTCCATAACGCCCTGGATTCGCAATAATATTTCTGATGGCGAGAAGTTTTGCAACATAGTGACGGGTTTCCGCAGGCATACGAATGGTAGCGAAACTGACTGATTTCTCGCCGCCATGATCTTCATCGATCACTTTTTGCAATGCGCCCTGTCCCCAGTTGTAAGCTGCCAGTGCCAGTTGCCAGTTGCCAAACATGCGATATAGCATTTGCAGATAATCCAGTGCGGCATCGGTTGCCGCTACGATATCGCGACGCTCGTCATGCCACCAGTTTTGCTCCAATCCAAACGCTTTTCCCGTTGAAGGAATAAACTGCCATAATCCTGCGGCATGTTTGTGTGAATAGGCATCCGGATCAAAAGCACTCTCGATAATGGGAACCAGAGCAATTTCAGCCGGTATGCCACGGCGCTCGACTTCTTCCAGTATGTAAAAAAGATACCGTCGACTCCGATCTGTTATTTGATTGATAAATCTTTGCTTGCTGAAATTCTTTTCATGCCTGGTTATTTCCAGTCCCTGTGGATTACCCAAGGAAAACCGGGCACGCATGCGCACCCATAGATCATCCTGCAATCCGCTCGATTCCACGCGTGACACTTCACGGGCAATAATGTTTTTATGATTCCCGGTCAAGGTCTCCGCCATTGCGGCTGTAACAGGTATTATGAGCAGTACAAAAACACGCATTGCCCAGGCTATTAATTTCACTGGATTGTGGTTGTCATTTTTCATTTCTTATAAAACCCATATCGTTAAGCGCCATACTACACTGGTAACCCGGCATTATACACCAAGCCATTTTTGCGCTAACTTGTTGATTTATAATAATATGCAATATGATTAAGCTGCATGTGGCGCTTCATCAGTCCCAGTTTAACACACCTCCGGTTTGATACTCGGTCACGCGAGTTTCAAAAAAGTTCTTCTCTTTTTTCAAATCGACCATCTCCGACATCCAGGGGAAAGGATTGCTCACCTCGGAGAAAATAGGATCCAGACCAATCTGGTGACAGCGGCGGTTGGCGATAAAACGCAGATATTCCTTGAACATGGCTGCATTCAACCCTAGCACACCGCGTGGCATCGTATCTTCGGCGTAGCGGTATTCCAGCATCACTGCCTGCTGCATGAGCGCCACGATTTCTTCGCGAAATTCCCTGGTCCACAGCTGCGGATTTTCCAGCTTGATCTGATTGATAACATCGATACCAAAGTTGCAATGCATCGATTCATCGCGCAGGATATATTGGTACTGTTCAGCGGCACCCGTCATCTTGTTTTGTCTGCCCAGCGCCAGAATCTGCACAAACCCCACATAGAAAAATAATCCTTCCATAATGCAGGCAAACACGATCAGGCTTTTAAGCAACTGCTGATCGGTTTCCAGCGTACCCGTCTGAAATGACTGATCAGTCAGCGTGTCGATAAAAGGAATCAGGAATTCATCCTTCTCGCGAATGGAATCGACTTCGTGATAGGCATTGAAAATCTCACCTTCATCCAACCCGAGTGATTCGACAATATATTGGTAGGCATGGGTATGAATCGCCTCTTCAAATGCCTGGCGCAACAAATACTGACGGCATTCCGGATTGGTAATATGCCGATAAGTGCCCAGCACGATATTATTGGCCGCCAGCGAATCAGCCGTCACGAAAAACCCCAAATTACGCTTGACTACACGCCGCTCATCCTCGCTCAACCCATTGCTGTCTTTCCATAGCGCAATATCACGGCTCATATTGATTTCCTGTGGCATCCAATGATTCGCACAAGCCGACAGATATTTCTCCCATGCCCACTTATATTTGAATGGCACCAGCTGATTGACATCCGCATGGCAGTTGATGATACGTTTATCTTCTACCGACACACGGCGATGATTGGTGGGCAGGTCAGCCTGATCTTTACTCTCAACACTCGTTTCTTCATTCAGGTTGTTGCGTGCATTGGCATGTAAAACTGCATCGCGTGACAGAACACCATTATTGCCTGCAGAATTTTCTTCATCTTCAAACGTCAACATAGTCTGATTCTCCAATTTTGATTTTTTTCATTCGGGGTTACTGGCACGCTTCGCAATCCGGATCATCAATCACGCATTGTTTGACAACCGTCTCAGCTGGCTCATGGTACGCCGCAACCGCATTCAACACGCCCGTATGCACGGTAGATTTTTCGGCTGCCGTTGCTCCCAGCGTGCGCAAATAATAGGTTGTCTTGAGGCCGCGCAACCATGCGAGCTTGTAGAGTGCATCTATTTTCTTGCCGGATGCGTTGGCCAGGTACAGATTGAGCGATTGCGCCTGATCGATCCACTTCTGCCGTCTTGCTGCCGCTTCCACCAGCCAGGCAGGATCAATTTCAAATGCCGTGGCATACAATGCGCGCAGCTCCTGCGGAATTCGGTCTATTTTGCTGACCGCACCATCATAGTGCTTGAGATCAGCAATCATCACCTCATCCCACAACTTTCTCTGTTTGAGATCATTGACCAACCACTGATTCGCAATCGTAAATTCGCCAGAAAGATTCGACTTGACGTATAAATTCTGGTAGGTCGGTTCGATACTGGCGGACACTCCAACAATATTGGAGATCGTTGCCGTGGGCGCAATGGCCAGACAATTGGAATTGCGCATACCCCATTGCCCGATTCTGGTGCGCAGAGCTTTCCAGTTAAGGGTAGCCGTGGTATCGACTTCCACCTGTCCGCCGCGTTCCTCGCTCAGCAATGCCAGCGTATCCTGCGGCAGAATGCCGCGATCCCACAGGCTGCCCGTGTAAGTTGCGTAAACGCCACGCTCCTCCGCAAGCTCGGTAGATGCCCAGTAAGCATGATAGGCAACGGCTTCCATCGAGTGGTCGGCAAATTCGACTGCTTCCTGCGAGGCATAGGCTATCCCCAGCTTGTGCAGGCAATCCTGAAATCCCATAATGCCCAGCCCCACCGGGCGGTGGCGCAAATTAGCGTTACGCGCCTTGGCAACGGCATAAAAATTGATGTCGATCACATTGTCCAGCATCCGCATAGCGGTACTGACCGTTTGCTTCAGTTTATCGTGATCCAGTTTGCCATCAACGATATGCGCCGCCAGATTGACGGAGCCAAGATTGCATACCGCGATTTCCTTGTCATTGGTATTAAGCGTGATCTCGGTGCAGAGATTGGAGCTATGCACCACGCCCACATGGTTTTGTGGTGAACGCACATTGCACGGATCCTTGAATGTGATCCACGGATGGCCGGTTTCAAACAACATAGTCAGCATCTTGCGCCACAATTGCCGGGCAGGAATGCGTTTGTACAAAGCCAGCTCATTACGTGTTGCCCTGTCTTCATAGCCCAGATAAGCCGCCTCAAAGGATTTTCCGTATTTTTCGTGCAGATCCGGCACATCAGAGGATGAAAACAACGTCCAGCTCCCATCTTCCATCACCCGTTTCATGAACAGATCCGGTACCCAGACTGCGGTATTCATGTCGTGGGTACGACGGCGATCATCACCCGTGTTTTTACGCAGCTCGACAAATTCCTCGATATCGAGATGCCAGCATTCCAGATAGGCACACACCGCTCCCTTACGCTTGCCGCCCTGATTGACCGCGACTGCCGTATCAGAGACGACCTTGAGAAAAGGCACTACCCCCTGCGATTTGCCATTGGTACCCTTGATGCGCGCACCCATTGCCCGTACCGCTGTCCAGTCATTGCCCAGCCCGCCAGCAAATTTGGATAGCAATGCATTTTCCTTGATGGCCTCATAAATGCCATCGAGACTATCTGGCACCGTGGTCAGATAGCAGGAAGACAACTGTGGCCGCTTGCCGCCGGAATTGAACAACGTGGGCGTCGAACTCATGAAATCGAATGTTGACAGTAAATGATAAAACTCGATGGCGCGCGCTTCACGATCAATCTCATTTAATGCCAACCCCATTGCCACCCGCATGAAAAATGCCTGCGGCAGCTCGATACGCCGTTCCTGGATGTGTAGAAAATAGCGGTCGTACAGCGTTTGCAAGCCCAAATAACCGAACTGCAGGTCACGCTCCGCTACCAGCTCCTTAACCAGCAATGGCAGGTCAAAGTGGGCAAGGCGCTCATCCAGCAAATCCGCCTCGATTCCCTGCTGGATAAAGCTGCCAAAATAGTCGGCATAGCGCAATTGCATCGCCTCGTGCGCCACCTCTTCCCCGAGCACCTCATAGCGAATATTGTCCAGCAGCAATCTTGCGGTGACAAAATTATAGGCGGGGTCCTTCTCAATCAGCGCGCGCGCTGATAACACCGCAGATTTCCGGATTTCATCCGCCTGAACCCCGTCGTACAAATCCCGCAGCATGGCTTTGAGAATGACGGCGGGATCAACTGCCGCGCCGAGATCCCGGCAGGCCGACGCAATCCGTGCGGCTAACCGATCTCTATCAAGCGGCACACGCTGTCCATTTTCCACCATATGTAGCACGACAGCCTGGCCGGTCTGTTTCCTGGCTGCCCGCTCACGCGCACGGGCTTCCCGGTACAGCACATAAGCGCGCGCCACATCATGTTCTCCAGCGCGCATTAACCCCAGCTCAACCTGATCCTGAATATCCTCGATATGAAACGTACCCCCATCCGGCCGGCGGCGCGTCAATGCGCCAACCACTTCTTCCGTCATGTGTGACACAATCTCGCGCACGCGTGACGACACGGCACTTTGCCCGCCTTCCACTGCAATGAATGCCTTGGTCATTGCGACCGAAATCTTGCCTGGTTCGAACCCTACAACCGCACCATTACGGCGAATCACTTTGTACTGCAAGTAATCTTGTTTTTCCATGGACGGTTTTTTTTCTGAAAATTCGTCACGGTAAGCGGAACCAGTAACAGGGGTGTCCGTAGCAGGTTGCATAGCTGTTTTCTCCTGTGGGATGCAAGTAATCGCCGGGAAGCGGATGTCAAAATAATAATGATGTATTAACTACTTGAAACACAATATATTGTATGTTGTGGTCTTTTAAAACCATACCTATTGCGTATGAGCATACTAATTGATCTAAATAAAATTGCAAGGTTTTTTAAATTATTTATGCGCTACACATGCCGCATGGCTGAAGCTTCACACTCTTCATTTTGTGATAGCATTGACTCTGTAATTTATTGAATTTTGAGAAATCGTATATTTTTCTTGAAGAGTTGCATCGGAAGTAGTTCTGTGGAGGTACCGTAAGCAGAGCGGCTCCTGTCAACATTGATTTTGATCTGTAACCGCCACGAATCATGGTAATCGTAAAACGGTGAAACCTCAGCTGATTAAAGACTGGTACCACCGTCATTTCTCCGATCCGCAGATCATGACGCTCGCGTTACTGCTGGTCTTCGGTTTTGTATTTATCCTGCTATCGAGTGACATTCTGGCGCCACTTTATGTCGCAATCATTCTTGCCTATCTGCTGGAGGGGCTGGTACGAAAAATCCAGAAACTGGCGATACCAAGATTGGCTGCCGTCATAACGGTATTTGTCATTTTCATGTTGTTTCTGATCATCACGCTGTTCTTGTTGATCCCGAATTTGTCGCGGCAAACAACGTTATTTCTGCAGGAACTGCCAAGGATGATTACCAGGGGAGAAAGCATGCTGATCACCCTGCCGGAATATTTTCCGGATATGTTTTCTGAAGTGCAGGTCATGGAGTGGCTCGACCATGTCAAGCAGGAAATCATGCTGGCGGGGCAGCATTTGTTGACCCGCACGGTATCATCACTGGTCAGCCTTATCACTTTTACAATTTACGTTATCCTGGTACCGTTCCTGGTTTTTTTTATGATGAAGGACAAGGAGCGTATCGTGACGTGGGTAAGCGGTTGTCTGCCGCGTAACCGTGCACTCGCCAGCGCGATATGGACTGATGTGGATCGTCAGATCGGTAATTACATCCGTGGCAAGTTTTTTGAAATCCTGATTGTCTGGGTTGTCTGCTACATTACTTTTTCCCTGTTTGGTCTCAATTACGCGGCATTGCTGAGTTTTCTGGTCGGGCTGTCGGTTATTATTCCGTATGTCGGTGCAGTCATCGTTACGATACCCATTGCGATCATTGCTTATTTTCAATGGGGTATCGGCTCGGAGTGGTCATACCTGATGCTGGCTTATCTGGTCATCCAGGCACTCGATGCAAATGTGCTGGTACCATTATTGTTTTCGGAAGTTGTGGGACTGCATCCGGTCGCGATTATCGTTGCCGTGCTGTTCTTTGGCGGCATTTGGGGGGTGGGGGGCGTATTTTTCGCTATTCCGCTCGCCACGTTGGTGCAGGCGGTACTAAAAGCCTGGCCAACGCATGAACAGGTCGAACAGATTGCCGAAAACATCCGTAACTGATGATTTTCGCAACGAGACACGGTTTCCATCGTTCCAGAAACGCCCAGTGGTAATTCTCTAATAATTCAGTTTGTTGTTGAGAATATAAAATCTTCCAGAAAGAAATCAATATGCGCCAAGTAATAATCATAACTTGACAGTGACCGATTCTGCGGTAGTGTACAGCAGTTACCAACCCCCCCGAAATTTTATGGAGTAACGATCATGCTCGAGCTTTTTTTATCTCTGCTGTTGCTGCTTGCGGTTGTTGTCGTACTGTTTGTGGTGCCGTTTCTGCGCCGCAATATCATCTCCAATCTTACTTTACGGTTATTTCGTAAATTGCTGCCGCAAATCTCGCAAACAGAGCAGGAAGCGCTGGATGCCGGCACGGTCTGGTGGGAAGGCGAACTATTCAGCGGCAGACCCAACTGGGATAAGCTGGCTGCTTTCCCAAAACCGGTAATGAGTCCGGAAGAAAAAGCGTTTCTTAATGGCCCGGTCGAGGAACTCTGCGCCATGCTTGATGAATGGCATATTACTCACGAACGCCATGATTTGCCGCCCCATGTTTGGCAGTTCATCAAGGAAAAAGGGTTTTTCGGTCTGATCATCCCAAAGGAATACGGAGGTTACGGATTTTCTGCACTGGCACATTCCGAAGCCGTCATGAAAATCGGCTCACGCAGTAATACCGCAGCGGTTACCGTGATGGTTCCCAATTCGCTGGGCCCGGCAGAGTTGCTGCTCCATTATGGCACCGATGCACAAAAGGATTATTATTTGCCGCGTTTGGCCAAAGGGATCGAGGTTCCCTGTTTTGCGTTGACTGGACCGAATGCGGGTTCGGATGCCGGATCGATTCCGGATGTGGGCATTGTCTGCCGCGAAACGTTCGATAACAAATCGGACGTGCTCGGATTACGCGTGACTTGGGAAAAACGGTATATCACCCTTGGTCCTGTCGCCACTCTGCTTGGTCTCGCCTTCCGCGTGCGTGATCCGCAAGGGCTGCTTGGAGGGCAGGGAGATCTCGGCATTACGCTTGCCCTTATTCCAACCAGCACCCCGGGTGTCAATATCGGTCGCCGACATTTTCCCCTGAATGGTGCCTTCCAGAATGGCCCCAATTCTGGCCAGGACGTTTTTATTCCCATGGACTGGATCATTGGTGGCCAGGACAAAATCGGTCAGGGCTGGCGTATGTTGATGAACAGTTTATCTGTTGGGCGGTCAATTTCACTACCTGCTACCAGCGTCGGCGCCGCCAAGCTCGCCGCATGGACCAGCGGCGCCTATGGCCGAATACGCACCCAGTTCAATCTGCCGATCGGGTATTTCGAGGGCGTAGAAGAAGCGCTCGCACGGATTGCCGGCAATACCTACATGATGGATGCGGCGCGCATCATGACAGCGGGCGCAGTCGATCTGGGCGAGAAGCCTTCGGTCGTTTCCGCCATCGTTAAATATCACTTGACCGAACGCAGCCGCCAGGCGATCAATGATGCCATGGACATTCATGGCGGCAAAGGTATTTGTCTTGGCCCATCGAATTATCTGGGGCGCACCTATCAGCAGATCCCCGTTGGTATTACGGTGGAAGGTGCGAATATTCTGACGCGTAACATGATCATCTTCGGCCAGGGTGCCATCCGCGCCCATCCCTTTGTGTTGCAGGAAATCAACGCAGCCTGGGATCAGGATAAAAAACGCGGTCTGCACGTGTTTGATCAGGCGCTGGTCGGTCATCTGATCTTTACCTCGCGTAATACCTGGCGCAGCTTTTTTTGGGGAATCGCCTGGCGGTTCAGCAAGGAAACACCCGTTCAGGTTACCATCGACACCGCGAATTATTATCGTCTCCTGGCAAGGTTTTCAGCTGCATTTGCCCTGCTTACCGATGTCGCCATGATCAGGCTTGGTGGATCACTCAAGCGTCGTGAACGGTTATCTGCCCGACTGGGTGACATTCTCAGCATGCTGTATCTCTGCTCGGCCACGCTCAAACGCTTTGAGGATGATGATCGTCCCGCAATCGATTTGCCGCTGTTGCACTGGTCGCTGCAGGATGCGCTTTACCGCATGCAGCAGGCGTTTGACGAGTTCTTGCTGAATTTTCCAAGTAATGTATTGATGCGCGGCTGGTTACGGCTGATGGTATTTCCACTGGGGAAGCGCCTTTGTCCGCCATCCGATGAACTCTCGCACCAGCTTGCCCGACTGCTGCTCACGCCTGGCGAGGGACGCGAGCGCCTGACAGCGGGTATCTACCTGCCAACGGCGGATCATGAACCGCTGGCTCAGCTTGAGCAAGCGTTTGCATGCGCCATCGCCTGCGAACCAATTGAAGCCAAGCTGCGTAAAGCTGTCAAGGACGGCTTGATTGATCTGCCTGAATCCGAGCAGATCAGCGCAGCGCTGGCAAAAAATATCCTGACGGCAGAAGAAGCATCCCTGCTGGGAAAAATGAAAGTTCTGCGCCGCAAGGTCATCATGGTGGACGATTTTCCTCCTGATTTTGCTGCGGATAATCATCCTGCATCAGAAAGGGCGACACTATGAACGCATTGTCCACATCTTCCGTGCGGAAGGATGTCATTTCAGTGGAAAGCGTGCAAACGCTCGACGGGTTATTCAGGGAACGCGTCAAGCGTACACCAGAGACAATTGCCTACCGCGATTATGATGTTGATCAGGAAGCATGGCGGGATTACACATGGAAAGAGATGGCAAAAGCCGTCACCGACTGGCAGGCTGCATTGAAACAGGAACACCTGGCTGTCGGTGATCGTGTCGCGATCATGATGCGCAATTGCCCGCAGTGGGTCATGTTCGAGCAGGCTGCCCTGGCATCCGGGCTGGTGGTCGTGCCACTGTACACGGAAGACCGCGCCGAAAATGCCGCCTGGTGCCTGGAACATGCGGGCGTAAAATTGTTGCTACTGGAAAATCAAACACAGTGGCAAGCATTGAGTGAAGTGAAAAACCTACCGGCGCAACTGACGCGTATTGTCATTCTGAATACGGAAACCGACGCCATTCGCCAGATCAATGATATCCGTGTCCGTGCGCTGTCCGACTGGTTGCCGACAGAGCGCACGCAAGATATCGAGCCTGCAGCGCCGGATCCCCATGCCTTGGCAACACTGATTTATACCTCCGGCACAACTGGTCGCCCCAAAGGCGTGATGTTGAGCCATCACAACATTCTGTCGAATGCATTCAGCAGCGCGCAAGTGGTAACCGTTACTGACAAGGATCTGCTACTGTCGTTTTTGCCGCTATCGCATACGTTTGAGCGTACTGCCGGTTATTATGTGCCAATGTTGTGCGGTGCAACCGTCGCCTATGCGCGCTCTATCCGCCAGTTACAGGAAGATCTGCCGACGATTCAACCGACGATTCTGGTATCGGTTCCGCGTATTTACGAAAAAATCTACGCTGGTATCCAGGCCAAATTGGCGCAAGGCCCTGCACTGGCGAGATTCCTGTTCAATCTTGCCGTAACTGTCGGCTACAGTCGCTTTGAGCATCAGCAGGGGCGCGTCGGCTGGCAACTTTCCCATCTGCTGTGGCCATTGCTTGAGAAAGTGATTGCCCGCAAGGTCATGGATAAGCTCGGCGGGCGGCTGCAGCAGGTCATGAGTGGGGGCGCCGCGCTCTCGCCAGAAATTTCGCGGGTGTTCATCGGTCTTGGATTGCCGATTCTGCAAGGTTACGGGTTGACCGAAACCAGCCCGGTCGTCTGCGCCAATCGATTGGATGACAATCTGCCCAGCAGTGTTGGCAAGCCTATTCCCGGGGTCGAAGTCAGGCTTGGGGAGCAGGATGCTCTTCTGACACGCGGACCTAACGTCATGCTCGGCTACTGGCAGAACCCGGAAGCCACCCGTGCAGTTCTGTCGGAAGATGGTTGGTTCAATTCGGGCGATACCGCTCGCATTGATGCGCAGGGACATGTCACGATCACTGGGCGCCTCAAAGATATTATCGTCACCTCCACTGGTGAAAAAATCCCACCCACTGATATGGAAGCCGCAATTTTG
The DNA here is from genome assembly GCA_032251195.1 of Nitrosomonas sp. GTDB lineage: Bacteria > Pseudomonadota > Gammaproteobacteria > Burkholderiales > Nitrosomonadaceae > Nitrosomonas. Next base: position 661 of record JAVVEX010000009.1, on the reverse strand, counting down.
CGTGATCCTCATTTTGAACAAGTAATGGTGATTGGTGAGGGCCGTTCCTATCTGGGCGCACTGGTAGTGTTAAGTGAACCAGGCTGGAAAACGATTGCCGCACAATGTAATGCAGATAATGATCCCGTACAGCTCGCACGCAATGATTACGCCGAGGAAATCGTACTGGAAAAAATTGCCCGCCAAATCAGTGGATTTCCGGGGTATGCCAAAATTCATCGCGCCGCATTGATTGCGGAACCGTGGACAGTCGAAAATGAGCTGCTTACGCCGACACTCAAAATAAAGCGAGCAAAGATATTCGAGCACTATAAAGACGAGCTTGAAAAGCTGTATGCAAACCATTGACACGCAATTCTAACAGCCGGAAATTCACATCAGATTCGTGCTGAATATGGTGTGCTACCTTGGAAGTTATCATCTTTTTCGCACGTCAATATTCGGTATTTGTATTTCTTCCACTGGGAGAAGGCGAGATGAAAGATTGAAGAACCGAATTCCGGAGCGCGACGCGCATGCGTATGACAGGATGAATTTATATGACTGCACAGGACGATGATTCCGCTAGGGGCTGTTGACATTTCACATAGGTAGCCACAGGTATCCACATGCTATGGCCACCATACTTTCGTAATTTCGCTTCAGCTTGTCGTATCGCGTC
>JAVVEX010000008.1:0-35642 GCA_032251195.1 Nitrosomonas sp. | reverse complement strand
TATCACACCAACTTTCTGTTTTTTATCAGCTCTTGGGAAAACAAGGCAATTTCAACAATTAATTGTGACATAGCCAACAAATACCTGTGTTGGTGGTACGCGATCGTCATGGTGAAACTGCTGATTGTATACTGCGCGGCACAAGTGCAGAACAAATCGGGTCAGCGCTTACACCCTTGTTAAATAAGGACGTCATTCTATGCACTGATGGCATGCCTGCCTACAAACAGGTTGCCAGGCATGCAAAAATCGTTCATCGCCCGGTTAATATTGCCGCAGGTCAGCGAGTTATAAACAATATTTATCATATTCAGAACGTCAATGCCTATGATAGTCGACTCAAACAATGGATGGCGAAGTTTCACGGTGTGGCGACACGCTATCTCGGAAGTTATCTGGGATGGCATCGAATGATTGATCGTCTCGGTCGAAATATCACACCAACTTTCTGTTTTTTATCAGCTCTTGGGAAAACAAGGCAATTTCAACAATTAATTGTGACATAGCCATTAATAACCTGAATGCTTCGATCATGAATGGCTTTCGAGTTCCCATCCCACCCCTCGAAGTGCAGCGCGAGATCGTAAAAGTGCTGGACACCCTCACCCAGCTGGAGGCGGAGCTGGAGGCGGAGCTGGAGGCGCGTCGGCGGCAGTACCAGTACTACCGCGACGCGCTGCTCAGCTTTGATGACGATGCCACAGGCGAAGGGTTAGCGCCGGGAAGTGTCAGGTGGGCGACGTTGGGTAACATCGGAAAAGTATCGATGTGCAAACGGGTGTTCAAGCACGAGACCGATAGTGTCGGCGATATTCCGTTTTACAAGATAGGAACGTTCGGGGGCATGCCGGATGCCTTTATCTCAAGGGAGCTGTACCACGAATACAGAAGGAGATACTCGTTTCCCAAGCAAGGAGACATTCTGATTTCCGCTGCTGGAACGATTGGGCGCGCAATTCCTTATGACGGCGCAGATGCGTATTTCCAAGACTCAAATATCGTTTGGATTGACAACGATGAGTCTCAAGTGACCAACAAGTACTTGTGGCATTGGTACCAGATCGTTGAGTGGGCAACGGACGGGGGTACGATCCAGAGGCTTTACAACGAGAACCTACGGCAAACCAGGATTGCCATCCCCCCCCTCGAAGAACAAGCCCGTATCGTCGCCATCCTCGACCAGTTCGACGCCTTGGTGAACGACCTCTCCAGCGGCCTGCCCGCCGAGATCAAGGCGCGTCGCCAACAATACGAGTACTACCGCGACCGCCTGCTGAGCTTCAAGGAGGCCGCCTGATGCTGACGTGCTGGATCATCGCCGGGCCCAATGGCGCGGGCAAAACCACCTTTGCGCTCGAATACCTGCCGCAGGTAGCTGGCTGCATTCACTTCATCAATGCCGACCTGATTGCCGCCGGGCTGTCGCCGCTGGCGCCGGAGCGTGAGCTGCTGGCCGCCAGCCGCATTTTTCTGCGCGAGATCGAAGAACGCGTGACCGCCCGAGAGGATTTCGCCCTTGAAACCACCCTGGCGGGACGCAGCTATCTCCGACTGGTCCAACGCCTGCACGCCGATGGCTGGCGCGTGGAACTGATCTATCTGGCGCTGCCCAGTGTCGAGATGTCGAAGCTGCGCGTGGCCGAACGGGTCGCACATGGCGGGCACCACATTCCGGCAGCGGACATCGAGCGGCGCTTCCCGCGCAGCCTGCGCCATCTGCTCATCGATTTCAGCCACCGCGTGGATGCGTGCACCTGCTTCATGAATGACGGAGAAAGCCCGGTGCTCGTTTTCGAACAGCACGGCAGTGACCGCGATGTCATCCATGATGATTACTACCAGCTTCTGCTTGAGGAGGCCGAACAATGAATACAGAGAGAAAATCCAGCCCGTCGCCGGAAGGGCAACGACAACTGGAGTCGCTGCGCCGCGCCGTGAGCGATGTCTTGGAAAGAAAGCGACGGCTGGGGCAGTACGCCGTGGTCTGGCAGGACGGCAAGCCGGTCAGGATCGGGGAAGACGCACCCGCCCAAGCGCAAACGCCATGAAGGCAGCCGCATGAGCGAAGACCTCAAACCTCATCGTTATGAGCCGATCGCGCTCTCCAGCGAGAGCACGGTGGTGGCCGAGTTCGTGCCCGAGCCAGGGGTGCGCGATGCAGGCTACCAGAGCGAGGCGGCGCTGGAGCGCGACTTCATCGCCCAATTGCAGAAGCAGGCCTACGACTACCTGCCTTTGACTTCGGAAGCAGCGCTGATCGCCAACTTGCGCGCGCAGCTGGAAGCCCTGAACAAGATCGCGTTTTCCGATGCCGAGTGGCAGCGCTTTTTCAGCACCTGCATTGCGGGCGCCAATGACGGCTTGGTGGAAAAGACCGCGCGCATTCAGGAAGACCATGTGCAGTTGCTCAAACGCGACGACGGCAGCACCAAGAACATCTACCTGATCGACAAGCAGAACATCCACAACAACCGCCTGCAGGTGATCAACCAGTATGAGGCGCCGGTTGGGGAACAGGGAGCCGCGCGCAGCACCCGTTTCGATGTGACCATCCTGGTCAATGGTCTGCCCATGGTGCATGTGGAACTGAAGCGCCGGGGCGTGGACATCCGCGAGGCCTTCAACCAGATCAACCGCTACCAGCGCGACAGCTTCTGGGCCGGCTCGGGCCTGTTCGAATATGTGCAGTTGTTCGTAATCAGCAACGGCACCCTGACCAAGTACTACAGCAATACGGTGCGCGACGGCCACCTGGCCGAGCAGCGCAGCAAACGCAGCAAGAGCAAGACCTCCAACAGCTTCGCCTTTACCAGCTGGTGGGCCGATGCGAAGAACCGGCCCATCACCGAACTGGATGGCTTTACCCGAACCTTTTTTGCCAAGCACTCGCTGCTGAATGTGCTCACCCGCTACTGCGTGTTCGATGTGGACCGCAAGCTGCTGGTGATGCGGCCCTACCAGATCGTCGCCGCCGAGCAGATCCTGCAGCGTATTGCCACCAGCACCAACCACCGGCAGCTCGGCAGCCTGGCGGCAGGCGGCTATATCTGGCACACCACCGGCAGCGGCAAGACGCTGACCAGCTTCAAGGCGGCGCAACTGGCGCGCGGCTTGGCCGGCATCGACAAAGTGCTGTTCGTGGTGGACCGCAAGGATCTGGACTACCAGACCATGCGCGAATACGAGCGCTTCGAGAAGGGCGCGGCCAACTCCAACACCTCTACCGCCGTGCTGCAAAAGCAGCTGGAAGACCCCAACGCCCGCATCATCATCACCACCATCCAGAAGCTCAGCCGCTTCGTGGCCAACAACAAGAAACACCCGGTCTATGAGGCCCATGTGGTGGTGATCTTCGACGAATGCCACCGCAGCCAATTCGGCGACATGCACGCCGAGATCACCCGGGTGTTCAAGCGCTATCACCTGTTCGGTTTCACCGGCACGCCGATCTTTGCCGAGAACTCAGGTACAGGCGGCAATCCGCTGCGCCGCACCACGGCGCAGGCCTTTGGCGACAAGCTGCACACCTACACCATTGTCGATGCCATCAACGACAAGAACGTGCTGCCGTTTCGCATCGACTACATCAATACCATCAAGAAGTCCGATCACATCAAGGACAAGCAAGTCCCCGCCATCGACACCGAGCGGGCACTGCTGGCGCCGGAACGCATCAGCCAGATCGCGGCCTATATCCGCGAGCATTTCGACCAGAAGACCAAGCGCGCCGCCTCCTACAAGATGCACGGCAAGCGACTGGCCGGGTTCAATTCACTGTTCGCCACCGCCAGCATCGATGCCGCCCGGCGATACTACGGTGAATTCAAGGCCCAGCAGGCGGCCCTGCCGGCAGCGCAACAATTGAAGGTGGGTCTGATCTACAGCTTTGCCGCCAACGAGGACGATCCCGATGGCCTGCTGGGCGAAGAGGAATTCGAGACCGAGGGGCTGGACCAGAGCGCGCGCGATTTTCTGGAGCAAGCGGTACAGGACTACAACGCCCTGTACTCGACCTCCTTCGACACCTCGGCCGACAAGTTCCAGAACTACTACAAGGATCTGTCCCAGCGCTTGAAGACCCGCGAGCTGGACCTGGTAATCGTGGTCAACATGTTCCTCACCGGCTTCGACGCCACCACCCTGAACACCCTGTGGGTGGACAAGAACCTGAAAGCTCACGGCCTGATCCAGGCCTACTCGCGCACCAACCGCATTCTCAATTCGGTCAAGACCTACGGCAATATCGTCTCCTTCCGCAATCTGGAGGACGCCACCAACGACGCCCTGGCCCTGTTCGGCAACAAGGATGCCAAGGGCATCGTGCTGCTGAAACCCTATGCCGAGTATTACGCCGAATACCAGGGCAAGATTGCCGAGTTGCAGGCGCTGTTCCCGCTGGGCGCTGCGATCACCGGCGAAGCGGCGCAGAAGGCTTTCATCAAGCTGTTCGGCGCCATCCTGCGGCTGAAAAACATCCTCACCGCCTTCGACGACTTCGCTGGCAATGAAATCCTCAGCCAGCGCGATTTTCAGGACTACCAAAGTGTCTACCTGAATCTGTACGCCGAATTCCGCGCCGTGTCAGAGGCGGAGAAGGAAAGCATCAACGACGACGTGGTGTTCGAGATCGAGTTGATCAAACAGGTCGAGATCAACGTCGATTACATCCTGATGCTGGTGGAGCAATACCTGAAGAAGAAAGGCACGGGCGAGGACAAGGAGATCCGCGCCAATATCGAGCGCGCGATCAATGCCAGCCCGAGCTTGCGCAACAAGAAGGACCTCATCGAGCAGTTCGTGGACACCGTGTCCACCAAGGGCAAGGTGGATGCTCAGTGGCAGGCCTTTGTAGTGGCCAAAAAGGCCGAGGAACTGGAGCGCATCATCCAGGACGAGAACCTGAACGCCGAGGAAGCCCGGGCCTTCATCGACAACGCCTTCCGCGATGGCGCCATCCCTACCGCTGGCACCGCCATCACCAAGATACTGCCGCCGGTTTCACGCTTCTCGAAGGACAACGGCCACGGGCGCAAGAAGCAGACGGTGCTGGACAAGCTGGCCGCCTTCTTCGAGCGGTATTTCGGGTTGGCGTGAGTGCAATGATGATGGCGGACGGGCATCCATGAGCAAAAAAAACACGGCAAAAGTTACCACGCCTCGCACTACCACCTGGCGGCCGTCCAATCAATCATCAATAAGGAATAGAGTATGACGCGAAACAGGATCCGATGCCACCGCACCGATCAGAGAGATATTTCCATAACAAGCAGGTTCATGGCAGCCCCACCGGGCTTGTACAACAAACGGTTCAGATTGTGGCTCGCTTCGCAAACACAATCTAACCTTACTCGTTAAACGCAGTTACTATCATTCACCTGCTTCTGCCTGTTCTTGTCGAATGCGTTTTGAGAAATTGATTGAAACTGACGATGAAACTTTTACCACCAGTGCTTTCCGACACGACCACCAAGTGTCCGTCGTTGGCTTGCAGAATATCCTGAACGATCGCCAATCCGATGCCGTGCCCCGGAACAGAGGCGTCAACCCGCGTACCGCGTTGCAGAATGTTGCTGACTTCCGTTGCGGGAATATCTGGTCCATCATCGCTGATTTTGAGCACAATTTTGTCTTTTTCATGGCATGCCGTGATCGTTACGCTATCCTGGCACCATTTGAAAGCGTTATCAATCAGGTTCCCAAGTAGTTCCAGCAAATCGCTTTCGTCGATTTGCAGACTGATGGCAGGATCGGCCTCGATAATAATCCGGGGTTGTTTGCTGTAATGCGCACGACTGACCGCGTTTACTATTTTTTCAATGGCGGGTTGCAATCTGATCAGTCTCGCGCCAGGCAGCTTACCTATGGTAGCCGCCCTTCGTAACTGGTATTGAACGATATGATTCATTCGCTCAATCTGCTGAGCGAACAGTAATTTCAATTTTTGAGGATCAGCCTCTGTTTTGACGGCACCTTGCAGAATAGCCAATGGCGTTTTGAGGCTATGCGCCAGATCCGCCAGTGCGTTACGATAGCGTTGTTGATGCTTACGCTCATTATTGATCAATGAGTTGATATTATCAGTCAACTTGCTGAGTTCCACCGGATACATGCCACCCAGATTTTCCTGCTGACCGGTTTCGATTCGATTCAGCTCATCCGCAACTGTGCGCATGGGCCGCAACCCCCAGCGCAACATAACTGCCTGCACAACAAGTAATAGCAGAGCAATAACCGCAAGCCAGCTCCACAGGGTATTTTCGTATTGCTCCCTCTGTTGTTCGAATGAGGTGCTATCCGTCAACAAATAAAAAATAAACGCATAATCTCCAGCCTCGGTCTCCCACTGAATAGCGTAACGGTAAAGAAAATATGGAACGTCGTTTAACGTCACACGTTGAAATAACTGCGGTTCCGTCATTTTCTCATTTACCGGTAATGCAGAAAAATAAGGCATGGAGAGCGACTGCCATACGACTTCCCGAGCACCATTGGTGATAAAGGCCGCTGTATTTGAATGCAATTGACTGATCTGCGGAAAGCCCGGGAACTCTTCCGGCATGGTCAAATTACCGTTCAAATCGACTTCAGCATCACCCATCAATACATAAAGTTTTCCCAGCATCCGGTCCTGTAACGCGCTGAGTGCGTTTTCATAAAAGGCACGATCCAACGCAATTGCCGTTCCAGCGACAAACAGAACCAATACGATAAATCCGCTGAATAACATGCGTTGATTAAGAGACATCATGCCGGTTTTATCGAAAGTGTGGAAATCGCTGGTTATTGGGGCGATGGCACCGAGCAGCGATAACCACGTCCGCGAACAGTCTGAATCGGATTGAGCAAACCATCAGGATCAAGTTTTCGGCGTAAGCGGCCAATAAGCACTTCGAGCACATTACTGTCATGATCGTCCTCATGGGGATAAAGGTAATCCGCGATTGTTTGCTTACCGATTACATTTCCCTGGTTACGGATCAGAAGCTCCAGCAAACGATATTCAAAAGAAGTAAGCGTAACGGTTTTATTATTGACACTGACAGTTTGGGTGGCTGTATCGAGACAAATTGGCCCAGCCGCAAATACCGAATCCGCCACGTTTGCCGCGCGACGGAGCAGCGCCTTGATTCTGGCAAGCAATTCTTCTATCTGAAAGGGTTTGGCAAGATAATCATCTGCACCAGCTTCCAGACCGATGACCTTATCCTGCCAGCTGCCCTGTGCGGTCAGTAGCAAGACAGGCAGCAAATTACCCTGCTTGCGTAATGCAGCAACGATTTCCAGTCCGGACAGGCTGGGCAGGCCAATATCCACGATTGCCGCATCCAGCGGATATTCGCTGGCGATATAGAGCCCCTCCCTGCCATCGCTGCACTGATCAACCATAAACCCAGCCGCGATCAACTGGCTGGAAATCTGGTTTAACAGGTGGATTTCATCTTCGACAACCAGAATACGCATAATGATAGTCACAATAAATCAGGGACTGCTGCTGGCGAATGCGGGCTACCGGGCAGAGAGAATAGCACCGCTGCGGGCATCGACCGTAACGACCTGGATATTTCCTTTGGTGTTAAGGATCTTGACACGGTAATGTGGCGACTCGTGGCTGACCGACAATACCCGGCCGCCAATTGATCGTTGTGCGATTGCTGCGGCTTCCTGGGGAGAAATTCCTGTGCGCTTGGCAGTCATCAAATAAACAGCGCCAATCGTGTTTCGTGACTGTGAAAATGAATCTGGGGAGAATTGTATTGCTCCCCAGAAAAAAACAGTAAACAGCAACCACTTGTACCTGACGTATAAATCCATTCGAAAATTGACCTGGGCAAGGCAATAGATGTTAACAGCGTGGCACCCGGCACCAGCCTATGCAGTTAGCGCGCCGAGTGCCGGACATCTAGTAGCCTATCATAATCCTGGTATTGCCAGAACGTAAACCCATAAAGAAGTCATTGCCTCCACCATAATAAATTTGACGATACCCGCCATGAGAAGGCTGATAGCGGCGCTGATCGTAGTAGCCACCGCCTGTCCGTGGGTATTGGTTATTATAGTTGTAGTGATGGCGTTGCTGTCTTGCATGTTTGCGATGCTGGCGATGTCCACGGTTATGATTGTTGTAATATCGATTACCGGGCGCGGCATAATGGTGATTATGGTGGTTACCATGGATATGGTTGCGACCGCCAGCCTGTACATTGACAGAGAACAGCAATATAGCCACCAGCAAGGAAGTCAAAGTGGCTCCAATGAATAAAGAATGATTCGTTTTCATGGTGTTTCTCCTTTTCTGGTTAAACAACAGAACAAATGCTCTGTCTTGGCAACCAATATAGCGAAAGAAACCTGAACAGAACCTGAACGAATCCGCAAAAGGGTATTTCTAAAAATCAAGTATTATCTGTTTTCAACAAATAACGTGTCACGGACACATACGCACCCAGCCATCCGAGTCCCGCCGCGATGGCCAGCAGTATCAGGCTGTTCAGCCACGAAAAATGATTGAGTTTGAATGTGGTCTCATACAGTCTGGCTAATTCAAACAATGCTTCATTGATCTGAGTAATGGCGGCCGCCAGTATCAGCCAGGTTAACAACGCACCAGCCAACCCCTGGATCGCCCCAAAATATAAAAACGGGCGGCGGATATAGCTATCGGTGGCGCCGACCAGCATGGACAGTTCGATTTCGTCATTGCGGGTCAGAATCTGCAGGCGGATCGTATTGAATATCGCAAATACCAGCGCTGCGCCAAAAAGGCTGGTCAGCATGATGGCAATAATCCTGCCCAGATCAAGAATGGCATCCAGTTTCCGCATCCAGTCAGTGTCCACCAGCACATGCGCGATTTTCGGCCAGGTCAGCATCGTCGCACGCAGCGTTTCAATTTCATCCGCCGTCACTTTTTCAAGATTGACGACAAACACATCAGGCAGGGGGTTTTGTTCGAGGCTACTCATTATTTCGGCCAGTTCGCTTTCCCGCTGCAACTGTTGTAGCGCAACTTCTCTGGAAATAAACTGGAAATGAATAATCGCAGGGGTTTTTTCCAGAATGGTATTGATGCGCTCGATATCACTCGAAGCCACCTCGGTATCCATCAATACGCTGAGTTGATGGGATTCGAGCGATTGTCCGGAAATCTCACGCAGATTATCCAGAGCCAGCAGAATACCGGCTGGGAAACTGAGCACGATACCGATCACGACAATGCTCAACAGACTACTGGCCAGTGCGCTGGTCAGTAATTTCAGCGCTCGAATCAATGCCAGCCAATGCTGGCGCAACCACTTGCTCATTCCGCCAGTTTTCCCTGATACAGTTGCACGATGCGTGAGCGATCTCCAATCAACGCCAGATCATGGGTAGCAATCAGCACGGTAACGCCAACCTGATGAAAAGACTGAAAAACGGTCATGATGTCCTGCGCATAGGCAGCATCGAGATTCGCTGTTGGTTCATCCGCAATCAACACACTCGGGCGATGAACTACCGCGCGCGCTATGCACATGCGTTGTTTCTCGCCACCAGACAGGCTGGCCGGATTAGCCTTTTCCCGGCGCAATAAACCAACTTTATCCAATGCAGCGTGCGCACGTGCGATGGCCGCCCTGCTCTCCATCCCCATGACCTGCAATGGCAATAAAACATTATCCAGCACGGTACGATCGTACAGAATCCTCTGTTCCTGGAGAATCAGACCAAGACTACGCCTTAAATAAGGCACCATGCTGCGTCTCAGTGTGCCGATATTCAGTTTTCCAACCTCGACAACGCCGGAAGTCGGCTGTTCGATGGCTGCAATCAGTTTTAGCAACGTACTTTTTCCTGCGTTGGAATGCCCTATAAAAAAAACAAGCTCGCCTGCTGAAATTGACAAACTAATCCCCTGCAATGCCTGAAATCCTTCTGAATACGTCTTGCTTACCTGACTGAAGCGGATCATGACAAACAAAACACTCAGTCGAAAAGAGCCTGTGCAAACTCTTTTGCATCAAAAGGCCGCAAGTCATCCATCCCCTCTCCTACCCCGATAAAGCGCAAAGCAGGTGGCTCAGCACTGGTATATTGCGCTGCAATCGCAGCGATCACTCCCCCCTTGGCAGTTCCATCAAGCTTGGTTAGCACTAGGCCGGTCACACCCAATGCCTCATCAAAAACCTTCAACTGGCTAATCGCATTTTGTCCGGTATTGGCATCCAGAATCAGCAGCACCTCGTGCGGCGCATCTGGAATGACCTTGGTAATGACGCGCTTGATTTTTTTTATTTCCTCCATCAGGTGCGGCTGGGTCGTCAGCCGTCCGGCGGTATCGGCGAGAACAATGTCGATTCCACGCGCCTTGGCCGCATTGACCGCATCAAAAATGACCGCGCTCGGGTCGCTCTTTTTGCCGGGTTCACTTTCCTGCGAAATAACGGTAATGTCATTGCGCTCACCCCAAACCTTGAGTTGTGCCTGCGCGGCAGCCCGATAGGTATCGCCAGCAGCCAGCAACACTGATTGCCCCTGCGACTTGAAATAATGGGCAAGCTTGCCGATAGTCGTGGTCTTGCCTACGCCATTGACCCCGATAATCATGATTACAAACGGTTTTTTTTCTGTTGTTTCTATCGGACGGGCAAGCGGTTCGAGCATCTCGGTCAACGCATCCTGCAAAGCCAGCTTCAGCTGTTCAGCATCATCCAGTGCATCGCGCTTGACACGTTTGCGTATGGAATCCAGCAGATAATTGGTAGCGCTAATACCGGCATCAGCCGTCAACAATGCTGTTTCGAGCTCTTCATACAAGGTCTCGTCAATTTTTCTGCCACGGAACAAGCCTGATAACTGCTTGCCGAGACTCTGTCTGGTACGCGCCAGCCCTTGCCGAATTTTGTCCGCAAAACCGGTGGAAGAGGTTGCTGTATCAGCCGCTGTTTTATCAGCAGGCTTTTTAGATTTAAAAATACTGAACATGCTGGTCGGTGATAGTTTGTAAAAAGAAGTGTTATTGGGAAGCCATCAGGACAGGCAAATCACTGTCTGTTGCCAGCCTGACCGCAATACCAATCAATTATACGCCGCAGTGCTCCAATTACCCAATGACCCAATTAAATCGGATATACTCCAAGAATAAGTCTTGGCAGACTGTCCGGGAACAGCTTCTTGGGACATCGCTAGCAACCCGAATTTTGTCACAACACGTTGTTACTCGTAAAATCAGAAATACCCTCAATCAAGTTTGCAGGCAAAACAGGCAATGCGCGCAGTTTTTCTGGATTTTGACTCGGTAACGCGCGGCGATATCGACCGCACGGTACTCTCACAGGTAATCTCACCCTGGGTTTTCCATGGCGACACCGATCCATCCCGGTTGGCCGAGAGAATCCGGGATGCAGAAATCGTCGTGACCAACAAAACCATGCTCGATCGTGCCGCTATTTCTGCAGCAAACCAGCTTAAGCTGATTTGTGTGGCAGCAACCGGTTATAACAATGTCGATCTTATCGCCGCTGCTGAACGGAATATCGCGGTTTGCAATGTACGCGGCTATGCTACGCAGTCGGTGGTACAACATGTTTTTATGTTGATGCTGGTACTGATACGCCATTTTATTGATTATCGGCATCTGGTCAAAAACGGCGGCTGGCAGGCAAGTCATTTTTTCTGCCGCCTCGACTATTCAATAGAGGAACTGACCGGCAAAACGCTGGGGATCATCGGTTATGGCGAGCTCGGCCAAGCGGTTGCGCGTGTGGCGGAAGCGTTCGGCATGCAGGTGTGGATAGCAGAACATAAAGAGGCACCAGCTTCATCCATCCGTCCCGGCAGAATGCCATTTGATGAAGTGCTCACCCACTCGGATTTTATCAGTCTGCATTGCCCTTTATCCACAATGACCCATGACCTGATCAGTCAACGGGAATTCGGTTTGATGAAACCCGCAGCGTATCTTATCAATACGGCGCGTGGCGCCTTGGTAAATGAGGCCGCGTTGCTGGAAAGCCTGGAGAACAACCGGATTGCGGGCGCTGCGATAGATGTTCTACAGAAAGAGCCTCCGACACACGGACATCCTTTACTGGCCTACCCGCATCCCAATCTGATCGTGACGCCCCACGTTGCCTGGGCCAGTCGTGAATCCAGGCAACGCTTGCTGGGGTTGTTGGCAGAAAATATCCACAATTTTATCCACAACAAGCCATTCAATCAGATCATGGACGCCCAGGAAAACTGATCAGGCCTGAAGCCATGGCCTCCATGGGTGTGGAATCAATCACGAAAATTACGAAACTGCAATGGCTGCTCGATGATGTTGCTTTTTACCAGTTGAATCACTTCCTGCAAAATATCACGTTTGGCGCCTGTTACCCGCACCACTTCACCCTGAATACTGGCTTGAGCTTTAAGTTTGCTGTCCTTGATCAGTTTGAGAATTTTTTTTGCGAGCTCGCTGGCTACGCCGGTTTTGATCGTGATTTTACGTCGTACCTTGTTGCCGCTTATTTTCTCAATGTCACCGTTTTCAATGCAGCGGACATCTATCTCGCGTTTGGTAAATTTACCGATCAATATGTCCATAACCTGGGAAAGCTTGAACTCATCGTCCGCATAGGCAGATAACTCATACTCGGTCTGCTCGATCCGCGCATCCGATCCTTTGAAATCAAAACGGGTACTGACCTCCTTGTTAACCTGATCGACCGCGTTGCGGATTTCCTGCTTATCAACTTCTGAAACAATATCAAATGAGGGCATATGGGTTTCTGTGCTTTGATTTAAGGGATCTCTAAAAATCCATATTTCGTTACAATACGTCGTTATTCACAAAAAATATCTCATCACATATCAATCATATGCTACGTCAATATTTTTTGTTCTGGCCTCGCTTGTCTAACACTCTGAATTTTTAGAGACGTCCTTAATGAGTTGACCTGATTGACTTATCGGTTCTTTTTATCCAACTGCTTCCTGGCAATACGCAACCTGAGCGCATTCAGCTTTATGAATCCGCCCGCATCTACCTGATTATAGGCACCTTCGTCTTCTTCGAACGTTGCAACATCAGAGTCAAATAGTGAATCCATTTTTGAATCGCGTCCGATCACGATAATATTACCTTTATACAGCTTAAGCCGCACCCAGCCATTAACGTCTGTCTGCGACTCGTCTATCAGCGTTTGCAGCAACCTGCGCTCAGGACTCCACCAGTAACCGTTATAGATCAAGGCTGCGTAACGTGGCATTAAATCATCTTTGAGATGCGCCACTTCACGATCCAGCGTGATTGATTCGATTGCCCGATGCGCACGCAACATGATGGTACCGCCGGGTGTTTCATAACAACCGCGTGATTTCATGCCGACATAGCGATTCTCTACCAGATCCAGTCTACCGATACCATGCCTGCCGCCAATCTGATTGAGCCGTGCAAGTATTTCAGCCGGTGATAATCGCTCGCCATTAAGCGCGACGATATCGCCATGTTCGTATTCGAGTTCAATATTTTCCGGGTGGTCAGCCGCTGTCTCGATGGATTTTGTCCAGCGCCACATGGTTTCTTCCGGAGCTATCGCCGGATCTTCCAGCGCCCGTCCTTCATAGGAAATATGCAACAGATTCGCATCCATGCTGTACGGCGAGCCTGTCTGATGCTTCATCTCGATTGGAATACCCTGTGATTGCGCATAGGAGAGTAATTTTTCCCGGGACGTCAGATCCCATTCGCGCCATGGTGCAATGACATGAATATCCGGTTGCAGCGCATAATAGCCAAGCTCAAACCGTACCTGATCATTCCCCTTGCCGGTCGCGCCGTGTGATACCGCGTCCGCACCGGTTTCCTGTGCAATTTCCACCTGCCGCTTCGCGATCAACGGTCTCGCGATGCTGGTGCCCAGCAGGTATTCTCCTTCATAGACGGCATTGGCGCGGAACATGGGGAACACATAATCCCTGACAAAAGTCTCGCGCAAATCCTCGATAAAAATCTCTTTCACACCAAATTGCCGAGCTTTCGCGCGCGCAGGTTCGATTTCCTCGCCCTGGCCGATATCCGCTGTAAAGGTGACTACCTCGCATTGGTAAGTATCCTGCAGCCATTTGAGGATAACAGAAGTATCCAAGCCACCAGAAAATGCCAACACCGTTTTTTTAATTTTTTCCAAATTACCAACCTTTGATTTATTGATCAGTTTCTTAATTATTAAGATTGCCCAACAGCAAGTATTCCATTAATGCTTTTTGTGTATGCAGACGATTTTCGGCCTCGTCCCACACTACAGATTGCGCACCGTCAATCACCTCAGCATCGACTTCCTCGCCACGATGCGCTGGTAGACAGTGCATAAAGAGTGCATCTTCTCTGGCAATGGACATCATCTCTGGATCCACGCAAAAATCGGCAAAATCGGTTTTGCGCAAATCCGTTTCATCCTCAAATCCCATACTGGTCCAAACGTCGGTTGTCACCAGATCTGCATCCCGGGTTGCTTCCATTGGTGAAGCAAACTGTTCGTAGTGATCCGTTCCATACAATCCTGCACGCTCGGGTTCCACTTCGTAGCCAGGCGGTGTCGCAACATGGACATTGAAATCAAATATTTCCGCCGCCTGTAGCCAGGTATTGCATACATTATTAGAATCTCCTATCCATGCCACCGTTTTACCGGCAATGCTGCCACGATGTTCCATGAAGGTAAAGATATCCGCCAGAATCTGGCAGGGATGATATTCATCCGTCAGACCATTGATGACAGGGACGCGCGAATGTTGCGCAAACCGCTCGATGATGGTGTGTTCAGAGGTGCGAATGGTAATAATATCAACCATCCGGGAAACCACGCGGGCGGCATCTTCCACCGGCTCACCCCGTCCCAGCTGAGTATCGCGCGTGGACAGGTAAATGGCGCTGCCGCCAAGTTGATGCATACCGGCCTCGAATGACAGACGGGTACGGGTCGAATGCTTGTCGAAAATCATCGCCAGGGTACGATCTGTCAATGGCCAGTAACGGCGGTATTGCTTGAATTCATTTTTGATCCAGCGGGTACGCTCGAAAATGTACTCGAATTCAGCACGACTGAGATCATTAAATTGCAAAAAATGCTTTACCTGCATCAGGTTATTGCCTAAAAAATAATAAAAACAAACATTATGAATGTGCCTCCAGAAACCGGTCAATGATCGCGGAAACACCGATAACGACCTGCTCGGCTTCATCCTGGCGCATGGTTAACGCGGGCAGCAGGCGAACCACCTTTTCAAAGGTCACATTAATCAGCAGGTGCTGTTGCAGCGCGTCACGCACCAATTCACCGCAGGGAACCGGCAATTCGATCCCCATCATCAACCCCTGCCCTCTGATTTTCAGCACGTCCTGCCATTTTTGCAGCTTTTGCCCGAATTGTGTACGCATGAATTCGCCGATGGTGACAGCATTTGCGAGCAATCCTTCCTGTTCGATCACGTCCAGCGTCGTCAGTGCTGCCTTGCAGGCCAGCGGATTACCGCCAAAGGTGGAGGCATGATTACCAGGCTGAAACACTTCCGCTGCCCTGCCTCTGGCGAGGCAGGCTCCAATTGGCATCCCAGAGCCCAGCCCTTTTGCCAGCGTCATGACATCCGGCAGAATCCGGCTGTGCTGAAATGCAAACCATTTACCGGTTCTGCCCAGCCCGCACTGCACTTCGTCGAGCATCAAGAGCCAGCCACGCTGATCACAGATTTGCCTCAACCCCTGAAGGTAATTAGCCTGGGGGAAATTAACGCCACCTTCCCCCTGGTAGGTTTCGAGCAAAATGGCAACGATATTCTGGTTATTTGCCGCGATTTGTTCAACCGCAGCCAGATCATCGTAAGGCGCGCGCACAAATCCGGCCAGCAAAGGCTCGAAACCCGCCTGGGTTTTACGATTGCCGGTCGCAGTCAAGGTTGCCATGGTACGACCATGAAAGGAACGCTCCATGACAATAATGGTCGGCAAATCCACTCCCTGATTGTGTCCATGCAAGCGCGCCAGTTTGATGGCGGCTTCATTGGCTTCCGCACCGGAATTGCAGAAAAACACCTTGTCGAGACCGGACAGATTGGTCAGCCGATCAGCCAGCAATTCCTGGTTTTTGACATGATATAGATTGGAGGTATGCACCAGGGTTGCAGCCTGCTCACATAGCGCCCGAGTCAACGCCGGGTGGCAATGGCCCAACCCACAAACCGCGATACCGGACAACGCATCCAGATAGCGGACGTTTTGATCGTCCCACAGCCACACGCCCTCGCCCTTGACGAAGGTGACCGGCAGCCGGGAATAGGTATTCATTAAAGCAGACATTCTGTTAAGTTCCAAAGGTACCTGTTAATCGTCAGTCTGGTGCGTTATTTCTGACGCCATGATCCATCGGCATTTTGATACCACCAGCCTTTTCTTGCCAGTGAAATCCAGCGCTGACTGAAGGTATTGCGAATATCACGCTCCCACTCGGGGTGATTGTTGGCTCGGGCAATTTCACGATACAGCGCATTGCGGTCCTGATTTTCTGAAGCCACCAGCATGTTGACCGATTGCCGCGCGGCCATTGGCACAGCACCGGCATTTCGCAACGCGATCGATCCGTCAGCTGTGAAGCCAACCGCACCGCTATCGTAATGCGATTGCAACTGCGCATGCCGTTGCTGCATGCTCTGCTTCAATTTCGCAATGGCTGGCGTATTGATTTCAATATTGGCAGCCTGTGCGTAACCTGC
Organism: Nitrosomonas sp.; assembly: GCA_032251195.1. Classification (GTDB taxonomy): domain Bacteria; phylum Pseudomonadota; class Gammaproteobacteria; order Burkholderiales; family Nitrosomonadaceae; genus Nitrosomonas. The sequence continues at coordinate 18,911 of JAVVEX010000008.1, read as the reverse complement.
AAGTGGCAAGCACAACAGATAAAGAAACAGAAATGATGATCGTAACGTGGTCATGTGCATGGATATGTTCTTCCGGAATATAAAATTGTCCCGCATGAGAAAGCCATCAAGGCTGACTTTCTTCTGCCGGTTTTTGCTGGTTATCGGTGCGAGTGGCATCGTCGATCTGCCACACTTCCTCGATGATTCTGTCAGCCGCTTTTTCTGCCGCTGCCGCCGGAAAATAAATGTTGATCGTGACACACGCCGACAAGACAAAACCAATCAGTAACAATGGCAGCAGATTCAAACCGTTTTTCATTTTGTTATATCAGTGGATCGTTGGGCTACCGCTTTCGACAGCATTACTCAACCGCTTGACCAATTCAAGCCAATCAATGCGCCGATTATAACCCGTGATGGTAATGACAGGTATGCCACTTCCCTGCACCAGTACATAATCTTCAGTTTGGTCAGAAGGAGATTGATTAGGATCAGCAGCTTCGATGCCGCCCATCCGGCAAATATTACCGCGCAGACGACAGCGCCAGCCAATTTTTGCATAGCGGAACTCTCTAAAAAACCGTAGAAAACTTCTTTGAATCGCATTAACCGCTGATGAACCGCCCAGGGCGGTCAAACTCTGAATGGCCGCCTGGCTGATGCGTTTCTTGTAATGACCCGGACTGCTGCTGAGCCTGGCATCAAATTTTATTGGACGCCAATTCACCAGTTCAGCTTCGTTGATCTCGATATCGATACGTCCCTGCATGTTACCGAACGAATAAGCGCGTGTCAGCAGATCAAGATCAATATGATGCATCCCGACATCCATCAGCAGATGTGGCGTACGTCCAAGCGGTTCAATCAAGGTCAGGTTCCTGGCGACGGCCACCCCATCAAATATTTCAAAAACCAGCGCGCCATCCATTGTTATTACAGCATCCGCATAGGTCATTTGCGGGATAATGCCGGACAACGTGCCGAACATCGGCGTAACGCCCAGCGCTTCTGTCAGTTTTTCCATTGACAATGGCGCAAGCTTGCCATTGAAATGCCATTGCCAGCCGGATGGCATTCTGGTCACATCAAGATTTTCCACCTCGATTCCGCCATCCAGCACCGGTATGGTCAGAGACGGCACGCTGAATCCGTGTGCATGCGTCGTAAAACCAGTCGTCATCTTCCCCAGGGGAATACGCAGAATCTCGCCATGAGCCAGGTGGATATATCCTTCCTGAGCCTGACTGCTATGCCAGGGTATCAATGCATTGACGCCGGCAACAGCGAACCTCTCCCGGACATCGGTGAGCGCGACATCCTTCAGCTTGAGCACGAGTGATTGATTGTTCTCGCCATGATAGCGCCAATCGATATCAAGATATCCCTGTGCGGTCGTTTCGGCCAATGCGGTATCCATCACCAATGGCTGAATCATGCTGGAAAACAGGGTGGCCAGCGCCAGATTTTCCGCCTGCAAACGCGCCTGGCGAAATTGCCGATCAGGCCCGCCAATCTCGCCTGCGAACAAGAATTTTCCAATACCGGTTAATTGCAGCTCGCCCTGATCCACGATGAGTCTGTCATGCTCAAAAATACCACTAACGGCTAACTGCTGCTCTGCGCCTTCGAAATAGAAGGGCTGCCAAAATATCTCACCACTTGACCAGACAATATCTCCCTGCCAGTGCCAGGCAGATTTTTCTCGTGTTGCCCGTGCGTCAAGCTGCAACACCACGTGCTCACCGGCGCGCAATCCCTGTGCATCACTGAATGCCAGCGCCTTGACTGCAAGGTTTGCCGTCCATGCCGCAATGTTATCCTCACGCCCACTCACATCGATCATGCCGTTGACAATACCTGCCTGCAGCTGCGGCCAGTGTTCGTTTTGCGGCAGCCAGTCTGCCACAGCGCGGCTCTTGCCATTGATGATTTGCAGGCGCGCCTGCCATACTGGCTTTTGCCAGTTGAGTGTCAGGCGCCAGCTTTCATGCTGATCCGGGTTGACAATCAGCAGCAACTGCTGCGGATTTGCCGTATAGCGAAAGATTACCGGTAGATTCCTGCCTGCAACATGCAATCTGCCTGCATTACAGGCAATCTGACGGCGGGACAGTTGGAAATCCGGGCACTGCAATTTCAGATTACGCCACGTTTTGTTTTGGATGGTTGCTTTACCAACGCTGATTTCAAGCTGTGCGCCCTGCGAACCGACGGCAAGATCAAATTCAAGCGCACGCACATCCAAAACCGGGTGATTAATTTTTTCGAGCGTGAAAGCGAAGCGAGGAGCAGCATTGCCAACGGATGAAAGCAGTAGCGCAATCAACACCAACAGCAAATAGTAGATAGCCTGTTTTGCATAACTGCCATCGTTCATGACAGCTATTGTCCGAGTTTATGCGTTATCAGCTGCAAATATGCCGGTCGACAGATAACGGTCTCCCCGATCACATACGATAAAAACAATGACAGCATGGCTGACTTGCTCGGAAACTCTCTGCGCGGCCACCAGCGCTCCACCGGAGGAAATGCCCGTAAACAAACCTTCTTCTCGCGCCAGGCGACGGGTCATGGTTTCCGCTTCCAGTTGTGAAACCAGCAGGGTTCGGTCAACCAGCGCAGGGGCATAAATTTTAGGGAGATAGGCTTGCGGCCACTTGCGAATACCTGGAATTTGCGCACCCTCTTCCGGTTGTACGCCAATGATTTCGATATCCGGATTTTTCTCGCGAAAGAAACGACTGCACCCCATAATTGTGCCAGTCGTGCCCATACTGCTTACAAAATGAGTCACGCGCTCTTCTGTATCCCGCCATATCTCTGGCGCGGTTCCTTCATAATGCGCCAGCGGATTATCCGGATTGGCAAACTGATCCAGAATCACCCCCCTGCCCTGGGCACGCAGTTGTTCGGCCACATCCCTGGCCCGCTCCATACTGCCTTCCTTCGGTGTCAGAATGATCTCCGCACCAAACGCAGCCATGGCCTGACGACGCTCGATACTCTGATTTTCCGGCATCACCAGAATCATTTTATAACCCATCATCGCCGCAGTCATTGCCAATGCTATGCCGGTATTGCCACTGGTCGCCTCGATCAAGGTATCGCCAGACCGGATTTCTCCACGTTGCTGCGCACGCATGATCATGGAAAAGGCTGGTCGATCCTTGACCGAACCGGCAGGATTGTTACCTTCCAGCTTGGCCAGAATAACATTGCTGGTTTGCCCAGGAATACGCTTGAGTCTGACCAGCGGCGTACCGCCCACGAAATTCTCGATTGTTTTATACATAGCAATTATAATCAGTAGCCAACAAAGGTAGATTATCGCACAGATAGGACATATCGTCGGAAACGGGGCAGACAAGCCTGTTTCCGACCGTTTCCCTGGATACTCTTGCGGACATCTCCAAAAATCCGCATTTCATTACAATACGTCGTTATTCACAAAAAACATCTCTTTTCATATCAATCTTAACGTCAGTTTGTTTCACCACAACACAGGAACCATATTGCAACCATCGTCGGGCGATAATACATTAAGCAGGATTGCGGAAGCTGCTGTTCGCCTGAATCGTGGCGAGCTGGTGGCGTTTCCTACTGAAACGGTTTACGGGTTGGGCGCGGAAATATCACAGGCGCGAGCGATTGATGCATTATTCGCGATCAAAGGCAGACCAAGAAGCCATCCACTGATCGTACATTTTGCCGATCCAGCCGATATTGCCTACTGGGCAGAAAACATACCTGAATATGCCTGGCAACTGATTGAAAATTTTTGGCCGGGGCCACTCACGCTGATAGTGCGCAAAAGTATGCATGTGCCATTGAGCGTGACCGGTGGACAGGATACAGTCGGGTTGCGCATCCCGCGTCACCCACTTGCACTGGCGCTGCTGACTGCCCTTGGCTCACGCAAGGCACTGGCGGCACCATCAGCAAATCGCTTTGGGCACATCAGCCCGACACTTGCCAGCCATGTCGAGGCAGATTTCGGTAACCAACTCGGCATGATACTGGATGGAGGCGCTTGTGCTGTCGGGCTGGAAAGCACGATCATCAGCTGTGTCGATCATTCTCCCCAGTTATTGCGCCCGGGTGGTATTTCTCCAGCTACGATCGAACACGTACTCAAATGCAGCATTACCTCGGAAGCAGCACACACTAATGTAAGAGTTTCTGGTTCACTTGTATCCCATTACGCGCCGGTCACGCCCTTCGATGTTTTTAGCAATGAAATGCTTATCAGTCATCTCGATGCTCCAGCACAGCAAGCATTGCGTGTTGGTATCCTGATCCACAGCCAGGCACTTCAGGCTTTATTTTCCGCAAAAAAGAACGTACACTGCACTTTAATGCCGAATGATCCAGAAAATTACGGCAAACGGCTATACGCTACTCTGCGCGCGCTTGATCAACAAGGTTTTAATCGTCTGCTGGCTGAAGCAGTACCGGATAACGCCGACTGGCTGGCAATTACAGACCGCTTGCAGCGCGCCAGTCATCATCTCCTTCAGTCACTGTACATACCCGGCTGACCTCGCAACCCGACGCCTGTGCCTTCCACTGGGAAAGGCAGGATGAGAAATAATAAAAAACCGAATTTTTAAAAACCCAAATACCACCATAGATCATGACACTATCAGCAGTTTTATTTGATGTTGACGGCACGCTCGCCGATACCGAACGCGATGGTCATCGCGTGGCATTCAACCAGGCTTTCAGGGATTACGACCTTGATTGGCACTGGGATGTTGCTCTTTACGGGGAATTATTGACAATTACTGGCGGCAAGGAACGCATTCGCCATTATCTACAAAATTACAGGCCGGAATTTTTATCGCAGAATAATCTCGACCAGTGGATTGCAGAACTGCATCGTACCAAAACACGCCATTTTCTGGATTTAATGAAAACAGGCGAGATCCGGTTAAGGCCCGGTGTGGAAAACCTGATTCAGCAGTTACGCGCAAACAACATCAGAATCGCCATTGCAACCACAACAACCCCTGAGAATGTCATTGCTTTGCTTGAAAATACGCTCGGAACCGGCTCGCCTGGCTGGTTCGACGTGATTGGTGCAGGTGATATCGTGCCGCACAAAAAACCAGCGCCGGATATTTATCAGTGGGTAATTGATCAGCTTGGTTTGCCTGCGGAGCACTGCATTGCAATTGAGGACTCCATAAACGGGCTGAAATCAGCATTGGCCGCAGGCATCAAAACAATCGTTACCAGCAGTGAATACACACATTCACAAAATTTCAGCGGCGCGACGCTGATTTTGTCAGACCTGGCAGAACTGAATATGGAAGGACTACGCAAACTGGTCAGCGCGCCGGCAAAAACTCTAGCGGATTAACCGGCTTCCCCTGTTTGCGTATTTCAAAATGGAGCTTTGTAGCACCGCTATCAGTATGCCCCATCTCGGCAATCTTCTGACCGCGAACCACTCGATCGCCTTCATTAACCAGCACCCTGCTGTTATGCCCATAAGCGCTCAGATAGGTGTCATCATGCTTGATGATCACCAGGTTGCCATAGCCTCGCAGTCCGTTACCACTATAGACGACCGTGCCGGATGCCGAAGCATGTACCGGTTGATTGACGCTCCCCGCAATACCTACCCCTCTTGATTTTCCGGAGAAAGCGTCCTTGACGCGCCCCTCGGTTGGCCAGGTCCAGTCAATGCCGCCAATACTCCGGCTACTGACTGGTTTTCCGGTGGTTTTGTCACTGATACCGGGACTGCTGACAGCTACTTTTTCATATGACGATCCTTCTCGGGATGACGTGCTTAGCTGATCGCGCGCCGCATCGGAATAAGGTAGCATAACGCCTCTGGGTTCGGTTTTGAGCGTTGCCGAAGAGGCATGGACAGGGCCAGGCGTAACCGTATTAAATACCTGGTCATCAGGATAGGGAATGGCATAAATGCGTGGCTCATTTTCAGCTGCCTCCTCCACTGGCGATCCTTGGCGGGTGGATAAAGACAGTAAAATTTCCTGACCAATTCTGAGTTGGCCAGGGTCAGTTATTCTATTTGCCTGCTTCAGCTGGTGAACATCGAGACCATACCTGCGGGCAATACCATACAATGTGTCGCCATGTTGAACGACATGAAAACGCCGACCATTAAGCTCACGCGCACCGGATGGCAATATCACGCTGCCATCGCGCCCAGCCTGTCGATCAACGACCGGATACGGTGTTGATGCACAGGCACTCAACAGCACAACAATCAACAGAAAAATCACTTTCATTGGATTGAGTACCTCAAAATTGATTTGTAGCGTAACAAATCTTGCCATCAAGCTTGCTTGTCGAGTCAACTGATTGAACGAAAACGTCATTTACCGGCTCACTGTTCCGGGCAACATAGGGACAAACACGACTTCATCCAACACAGTTTCTACAAACCCCTCTGCAGTATGATCTATCAGACACAAGCGCTGCCTCCGGCTTCCCCTTGGAAAAACCGCTCGCCCGCCAACCGCCAGCTGCTTGAGCAATGCTTCGGGAATTTCCGGGATACATGCCGTTAGTATAATGCCATTAAATGGCCCCATTTCAGGTAGCCCAGGTATTCCATCAGCATGCCTGAGAAAAACATTGCGAATACCCATTTTCAATAAACGAATTCTGGTTCGAGTCAATAATGGACCAATGCGTTCAACCGAACAGACTTCCCGAGCAATTCTGGCGAGAATTGCCGTTTGATAGCCGCAACCCGTTCCAATTTCAAGCACCTTTTCCAGTGGGTGCGTGGCATTCTCGCGCAGCAGTGCCGTCATACGCGCAACAATCCACGGACTTGATATGGTTTGTCCAAAATTAATTGGCAGGGAAACATCCTCGTAAGCTCGAGAAGCCAGCGCCGCCTCCATAAAAAGATGCCGTGGCACAGCATTCATCGCCTCCAGTACAACTTCATCGGTTATTCCCTGTTCTCGCAAGCGCTCAACCATGCGGATCCGCGTTCTTTGCGACGTCATACCGATGCCAGAATGATACACGCTCACCAATTCACTCTAGGGCGGAATTCAAGTTCCCGGCATACTCAGTGACAACGCACGATACTGTTCGCTCATTGAAATCAAGCATCTTGTTCATCGCGCCAGCCAGGTTTTAACAAATTCAATCTGATCATAGTGGGTCAAATCAATCTGCAAGGGCGTCATCGATACCCGGTTTTTCTGTACGGAAAAAAAATCAGTACCCTCGCCAGCATCCTGTGCCGCACCGGCAGCCCCCACCCAATAGACCGTTTCTCCGCGCGGGGTAATGGATTTGATAACAGATTCGGCCTTATGGCGACGGCCCAGTCGGGTTACTTCCATTCCGGTCAATTGTTCATACGGTATATCCGGCACATTGACATTCAGTAGAATCGGCACACGAAATTTGTTATCCAGGTAATGTCTGACAAGATCAAGCGCCACTTTGGCAGCAGTTGAAAAATGACCGCGAGAAACGCTGACCATTGATATCGCGATAGAGGGAATGCCCAGCAGAAAACCTTCCGTAGCCGCTGCCACCGTTCCGGAATAAACAGTATCATCTCCCATATTGGCGCCATCATTTACACCGGAAATCACCATGTCAGGAAGCTCATCCAACATACCGGTCACAGCCAGGTGGACACAATCCGTGGGCGTGCCGTTGACGTAATAAAAGCCATTATGCGAACGGCGCAAGTATAGCGGACGGTCCAGTGTCAGCGAATTACTGGCGCCACTGCGGTCACGCTCTGGCGCAACTACCGTAATCTCTGCAATATCGGACAGCGCTTCGGCGAGGTGGGCAATGCCTGGCGCAAAATACCCGTCATCATTACTGAGCAAAATGCGCATTTAAAAGGCTCTGGAATAATTAATATATAGACTTGAAAATGCCTGGCACAAGCACTCCAACAGTTTCTGATTTTAAATCAAAAATATGCCTGGTCGGGGCGAGAGGATTTGAACCTCCGACCACTTGCACCCCATGCAAGTACGCTACCAGGCTGCGCTACGCCCCGAACGCAACATTATAGCAAATCCACTACCAAACGTAGCGCAAATAGTGTCTGCCCGAAAACCGACTCTCAAATTTAAAAACAACAAGTTGCATCTAATTCCAGCAAAGAAGATTGCGGAGATTCTGAACCAAGCTTACGTTAATAGGCTGTTTTAGCCTGTTTCAGGCTGCGGATTCAACTTTGAAGTGCAACTTTATTAAGGAAGCGCGGGTACCAAGGTAAGAGCAGATCGTAAAGATCGTCCAGCGGCAGCAGTGTCTTACGCCGGGTTTCAACGATGACAGCCTCATCCACGCCGGTCAATACACTGCCTTGGCCGGGTTTGGCGCCACACTTGAGATCCTCTACGGTGTCCCGGTTTTTCCATTTATGAGCCGTTTTAGGGTTGATGCTATACTGCTCCGCCAGCTCGCTGATGCTCGCTTCAGACGCTTGTATTTTTGCTCTTGTGGCGTGCGTGGTCGTGGCTGTTCCGTGTAATACTTGTCCCATCGTTTTTCCTCTTTAAGTTGATGGTAAAATATACCACTTAATTGTGGGACTAAACAACTACTTAACTGAGGTGTTCAGTTTTACTTGACCAAGCTAGGCCAGTAATTTTGGTGCAGCGATATGATAGAAAAAACACCCCGAAATACGGGGTTTTGTTACACCAGCAGCATCAAAACTTTTTAGTTGATTGAGTGATACCTTGTGCGACATGATGGGATGGTGCCGGGAGGGGGAATCGAACCCCCATGATGTCACCATCGCGGGATTTTGAGTCCCGTGCGTCTACCAATTCCGCCATCCCGGCCTGCAAGAACAGCTGTGCATTATCACTTAAATTGGCTATTTCAGCAACCAATACTCACTCGGCCAACAGGGCAATCGGGCTTAAATTATCTTGACTTTTAAGTTTGATTGTTAATCATAAGGTTAAAGGTGTCGAGAATTTAAGTTAATCAAAAAACAAGCAATTTTGCCAATTTTATGGTTCATAACATACTGTTTTAATGAATAATAAATTTAAGCCCGATTGCCCTGACTCGGCCAATACTTTCTGGCTGTAACGCAGCACGCCATTGAATTTCAAATAATTATTGCCTGGTCTCCACGGACCATCGTTATGGACGGTTTCTCCTGCAAATAGCAGGTTGCCACCGGCAAATTTTTGAGAACCTGCAAACAGTCCGCGGTAATAGTCGAAACTACCGCCGGTAAACTTGAAAATATTTATTCGGCAGTGCATTGAAATAACGGATATTTGCGGCACCGGCACTGGAAAAATCACCATATTCAGCATAGTGACTACCTTTTCTGTATTCAAGCGTCTCGATCAGCTCGGGAATCAGGAAATTGGTATCCGTCCAGCCCTGGCCGTGCGCATGTGATAATTGATTGATTGGCACACCGTCTATCAATGTGAGGAAATCCGTACCGTGATCGAGATTGAAACCACGCAGGAAAAACTGATTGGCTTTGCCTTCACCACTATGTTGAGTGGCAATGAGACCCGGCACGGTTTCCAGCACTTCCCCAAGACGCGAGATTGGGCGAAATCTCAGTTGTTCCTGCCCAATATTGCCTTGCGAGGCGCTATCGGCGATACCCAGTTGGGAGTCCTCTCGTCCGGTAATCAACAGCTCTTGCAGGATGACCGGAGAGGCGTGGCTGAGAAGGATTGGGCTGCCTGGCAGACTGGCTGCCCGAGGCGTTGTGGCACGATCCAGTTGTTGTGCGTAAAGACCGCTACCGGCTGAACTGGTCATGCTCAGAATCACCAGACGAAAAATCAGAATTCCTGTGCCGTGCAGCAACACGGTTGCCAGTACGAAACCAGCAGCGTAGGAGGTAAAACTTGCCGAAACCGGAATCTCCTGTCCATGCGCATAGCCATGAAAAAAAGCGAAGAAAGCCACCAGCAAAAGATTCATCCAGGTGGCAAAACGGATTCTGCGGATGACCAAGACACACATCACCATGCCGGACAATAAAATCATCGCTTCTGCTCCGGGTACTGCAAGACTCAGCACTCCGGCCAATCCACCAATACTCATATTGCCGACAAAGGTCAGTGGTAATAACCAGGTGCCATTGCCCCGCATTTGCGCCGCCCAGACGCCCACCATCAGCATCACGACGATATGATCCAATCCCTCCAGCGGATGATTGAAACCATGATGCCAATCATTGCTGGGCGTGAAAATAGAAATACCGCACCACACCAGCAAGGCAGCAAAAATAGCAAGCGAGATGATCAATAATGGCAGATTTAATCGAACAGGCACAATGGCTGAAGTATTGTTTTGAATAGGCATGATTTTTTTATATGTGTGATTTAATTTAAGGACACCTTGACAATCCGGGATTTCAAACTGGCCTGAGTACAAAAATAACGGTTGATATATTCAACCTGTAAATTAACCGCAAGCGCAAAAATACAAACATCCGAATCCGGAACAGCCAAGTATAGAATATAGAACAGAATAACGCTATCTATATGAAAGTGCGACAATTTGTCGCATTGCGAGACCAGTGATCAAGAGAGATAATCACTCGGATCTGACTTGGAACAAAGAAAACGGTGCCTGTCGCTCTGGGGCTTTGCGTTGTAATTTTTCCATGAAAATGACAGCAAACGGGGTGACAAATGGGTTGTGCTGCTGAATATCAGCGATAGATTTCTCTTTAAGCGAAAGACTTCATTACTATAAGGGTGCCTCTAAAAAATTCAGAGCTTCAAACAGGACGAAGTAAGCACAAAAAATAGTTACACAGCATATAATTGATATATAAGGAGATATTTTTTGTGAACAACGACGCATTGTAATGAAGTACGGATTTTGGGAAATGCCCAAATGATAACAAGACCAGTCATTTGGGAGATATTTCTCCAGAGAGGGCAGAAAGACGCAGGGTAATTGATATAATGACCCCAAATTACAGATAAAATATAAAAATATTATCTGATATAAAATATCGGGTGAATCAAATGATAGACCGTAATGGATATAGAGCGAATGTCGGCATTATCCTGCTGAACAATGAAAATCATGTCTTCTTGGGAAAACGCATCAGGCATGAATCCTGGCAGTTTCCGCAGGGTGGAATCAAGTCGGGCGAAACACCGGCACAAGCCATGTATCGTGAGCTGACCGAGGAAACAGGGCTACGGCCTTCACATGTGGAAATTCTTGGCAGAACACGCGAATGGCTGCGCTATGAAGTTCCTTCCTGCTGGTCACGCCGGGACTGGCGAACCAACTACAAGGGACAGAAACAGATCTGGTTTCTGTTGCGTTTGCTGGGATGCGATAGCGATGTATCACTTCATACTTGCGCTCACCCCGAGTTTGATGATTGGCGCTGGAATCAGTATTGGGTAGAGCTGGATTCCGTGGTCGAATTCAAACGACAAGTTTACCGCGCAGCGTTGACAGAACTCTCACGTCTGCTTGGAGAGGAGATGATTCCCGGGCAGGACACTGCTTACAGAAATTATGACAAGCAAACTCCAGCGCATTCAGCAAGACTCGTCAGAACTGATAACAAATTGTAGCGCGTCTCTAAAAAATCAGAATTTCAAACAAGACGAAGCAGGAACAAAAAATGTTGACGCAGCGTATGATCTATATGCAAGGAGATATTTTTTGTGAATAACAACGGATTGTAACGAAATATGGATTTTTAGAGACGCCTTGATTTTAATGCTGCTTTATCAGATTACGCCAAGGCTCTGCTCTACCAGACAGAAAACCATTTAGCATAGCGCCTTCCCTGATTCCGCTCATGCGTAATGTCAGTCATCTCTCGGGTATCGCGGCCTTATTGCAACGATCCAGGTCATCTGCCCAAAACAGGCGCACATCAATCAAATCCACCATGCTGCATCGCCCGATGATCAACTTCATTGATTTCTCCCATACGCAACACCTTCACCTGTTCAATGGCATTTGCACGATACTATTGAAACTAGTCATTATTAAACAATTTGTTACTCATGCCGTCAGGATGTTTGCTCACAAGACAGTCTCGATCGTTTACAATGATTACCTGCCTGCGGTATAGTCGGTTGAACAATGAATGATTTTTGGGTTGCCAACTCTTTATAGAATAATGATGACTTTTAATAGCCGCACTTTTTTCAAACCCTACTGCCAAAGCAACACACCAATCACAATGAAATTCAATAATCAGTCAGCGATAATGGTCAAACTGCTGGTCTCCGGCCTGTTTATATTCGGTCTCTCCGCATGTGGCAATGATGCGCACGTGAAAACGGAGGCGTCAAAAAACATATTTCAGGGCGCTGCAACCGGAGTATTAACGGCTGGTGCTGCGATTGAAGGCGTCAGCTATTCCGCCACTTCAGGCGCTTCCGGCGTCACCGATGCCAAGGGAACCTTTAAGTTCAACTACGGTGACCGCATTCAATTCCAACTGGGAAAGCTGACCCTTGGTGATGTGGAAGGCAGCACGCTGATCTCACCGATCGAACTCGCGGGCAGTAACGCTCGGAAGCGGCAGAATTTGTTAATTCTGCTTCAATCACTCGATACTGATAATGATCCAGAAAATGGAATTACCATATCCGAATCTGCATCATCTGCACTTGATTCCTCATTGAATCTGCAAGCCGACCCTGCGGAATTTGTGCTTTCCCCCGTACTGACTGGCGCACGTGAAGCTGCCGGCATCCCTGACGATATTCGCGGCGCAGATGAAGCCAATGCTTATTTTCTCTCCCGGGCAGTGGATCTGCTTGGTTCACATACCTGGATTCACGTCGATGCGACCCATACCGACTTTTTCCGTGCGGCGACAGACAACAGTGGCGCATACCTGCACGGTGTGACCACTGCAGATGATGCCTGCGATCTTAACCGTGCCTGTGGTAGCCGTGTCATATTCACGGCTGGCCTGGAATATGGCGTGGCCACGGCATCCATGGTTGATGAGCGTGGATTCAAGTTTTCCAGCAAAATCGAGCTGGATACCGATGCTCAAGGTGGCCTTTCCCATACCAGCACAGATTCAAGAATTCGCAGCAGTGGTGATGAATTGATCATATCCAACAGAATAATTGTGCCACGAGAAAAAGAACAGGCCGGTTTGTTCGATGAGCTGTTCCATATTTCCAAGCCAATCGATCTCAGTGATGAAAATGAAGTCGCACAAACCGAGATCATGGAAGTACGCTACATCAAAATGGAAAACCAGCCAAATAATATAGTTGGCGCATGGGCACCAGACCGGGATTCAATCAAAACACCGACACTGCTGTTTTTTGCCGATGGCCGCTATATGTCGGTTGATCCGACTGGTTCAACCTGGCAGGAAAAACAACCTGATTGCGCCAAGCCAGGCGTAGAAATGGCTAAATACACTTTTGATGCAACCAGTCGCACACTCAAACTCAGCAGCTTCGTTTACAACACTAGCGGTTGCGCCGGTCTGTCCGACCATACGGGATCGATAGGCTTCGATATTGCAGCGAATGGTCAAAGCGCCACACTAGCGTTACCATCCCGGGAAGCGGTCACTCTGTATCGTATCTCCGACTAAAGCCAGCTAGTATCTGACCAGATGATCGATGATGTCTGGTCAGACTATCCCGGCAAACCTGCTTTCGCATGGCAATTGTTCGCGTCGCACTCGATGTTCCGGTTGATTGTCTGTTTGACTATGCCTCTACGGAAGCAGGCGCCACAGATACCGGGCTGCGTGTTCGCGTACCGTTTGGCAAGCGTGAACTGATTGGCATCATTCTGGAAGTTTGCGCAACCACTCAGATTACTGCTGGAAAACTAAAACCAATCCATCAGCTTTACCGCGAGATTCCACCCTTACCACCCGACCTGATAGACCTGTTTCTGTTTTGTAACCGCTATTACCACTATCCAATCGGTCAGGTGGTCATGAACAGCTTGCCGGTATTGCTGCGCAAGCCCGATCCTGTCTCCTGCAAACCTGAAGGCACGCTGTCATGGAAACTCACCCCAACAGGCCAATCCATCGAAATCGACACGATTCCGGCGCGCAGCAAGGCAAAACGCGATCTGCTCTGCCTGCTACAGCACAATCAGCAGATAACCACGACTTTTCTAAAAGAGACCACGCCATACACCCGCAAACTGTTACGTGAATTTATCAAGCTTAACTGGGTGGAAGAAATTGTCACGAGCCATGAATACGCAATGACAATCACGGCGCCACCCGTAGCGACAATGGAACAGGCATCCGCCATCGCCGCGATTACTGCAACAACCGGTCAATTTATGCCCTGGCTGTTGCAAGGCGTGACCGGTAGCGGCAAAACCGAAGTCTACCTGCAGGTTACCGCAACCGTACTGGCGCAACAGAAGCAGGTATTGATTCTCGTGCCGGAAATCAATCTGACTCCCCAGCTGGAAGCTGTTTTCAAAAAACGGTTTCCCACTACCCCGTTGATCAGTCTGCATAGCAGCGTCAACAATAATCAACGCCTGCAAGGCTGGTTACAGGCGCAGCATCAGAATACCGGCATCGTGCTCGGTACCCGGCTTGCGATCTTTACACCCTTTGCCAATCTGGGATTGATCGTCATTGATGAAGAACAGGATCATTCCTTCAAACAACAGGATGGGTTACGCTACAGCGCGCGTGATCTGGCTATTTACCGTGCCAGACAGCTCGACATCCCGGTCATTCTTGGCTCCGCGACCCCATCGCTGGAAAGCTACCATCATGCAATCAGCGGGCATTACCGGCATTTGCGGCTGCGCACCCGCGCCGTCAGTCAGGCGCGTCTGCCTGCCATACGCTGCATTGATTTGCGGCTCCTCAAAACTCAGGAAGGCCTGACTGAACCCGTTTTGAACGCTCTGCGTGACGCAGTAGCGCAAAATCTGCAAAGCCTGGTGTTTATCAATCGTCGTGGTTATGCGCCGGTGCTGCTGTGCAAATCCTGCCGCTGGACAGCAACCTGCACGCGCTGTTCCAGCCGGCTGGTGTTTCATCTGCCTGCCCGCCACCTGCGCTGCCATTACTGTGGTTATCAGCAGCCGGTGCCATCTGCCTGTCCGCAATGCGGCGATCAGGACATTCTGCCATTCGGCCACGGGACACAACGGATTGAATCCGCTCTGATCAGCCATCTGCCTGATGCACGCATCATGCGGGTGGATCGTGACAGTATTTGTCGCAAGCATGCCTGGCAGGCCATGCTGACAACGATCCAGCAGAAAAAGGTGGATATCCTGGTCGGCACACAACTACTGGCAAAAGGTCATGACTTTCCCAATCTGGCGCTGGTGTGCATCATCAATCCGGATTCATCTCTTTACAGCGCCGATTTTCGTGCCGAAGAACAGTTATTTGCGCAGTTGATGCAGGTTGCCGGACGCGCAGGCAGAGCGGATGCGCCTGGCACCGTACTCATCCAGACAGAATTTCCACATCATCCGATCTATCAGGCACTGATACGGCAAGACTACGATTATTACGCGCAGCAACTGCTAAAAGATCGCGAAGCCATGGATTTCCCTCCCTTTGCCTATCAGGCGGCATTGTGCGCCGAGGCGCCAGCTATTCAGGATGCATTGACCTTTCTGGGAAAAGCCGCTGCCGCAAGCCAAAACAGGCAAGGTGAACAGGTCAGGCTGTTTGATCCGGTACCCGCGCAAATGATGCGCTTAAACGGGATGGAACGTGCCCAGTTACTCGTGCAGGCAAGCTCGCGCAAATCCCTGCAATGCTTTCTCGCCGACTGGCAGCCACGCCTGTCCACCTTGCCCACTGGCAACAAATTACGCTGGCATCTGGATATAGATCCAATTTCCCTATGAAAATAGAGCTGCACACACCAATGATGCGCCAGTATTTGGAAATCAAGGCGCAGCACACCGATAAACTGGTGTTTTACCGCATGGGGGATTTTTATGAACTATTTTTTGAGGATGCCGAAAAAGCCGCGCGATTGCTGGATATCACCTTAACCCAGCGCGGTACTTCCGCCGGACAGCCCATCAAAATGGCAGGTGTCCCCTATCATGCGGCAGATCAGTATCTGGCCAGGCTGGTTAAACTGGGAGAGTCCGTTGCCATCTGTGAACAAATTGGCGATCCTGCCACCAGCAAGGGGCCGGTAGAACGCAAGGTCGTCCGCATCATCACGCCGGGCACTCTGACCGATGCCGCCCTGCTGGAAGCACGCCGCGAGAGCATTCTGCTGGCGCTGGCACTGTACCGGGGCACTATTGGCCTCGCCTGGCTCAATCTCGCGGCAGGCGATCTGCGCGTACAGGAAACCTCGCCGGACAATTTGGCCAACGAGCTGGAACGGCTACAGCCCTCCGAACTATTGCTGCCGGAATCGTTGTCGGATCAGTTCAAACCGGCAAACAGCACCATCACCTGCAGGCTGTTACCAGACTGGCAATTCGATTTCGACCATGCCGTTTCCCGGTTGACTCGCCATTTCGGCACACACGATCTGAGCGCATTTGGCTGCGACCTGCTTCATCCCGCCGTACAGGCTGCCAGCGCACTATTGCAATATGTTCGCCTGACGCAACACACGGCAAGTAACGAAGATACCAGTCTTGCGCTTAGTCATGTTCGCACCCTGCACGTCGAGAAACCGGAAATTTACCTGCGCATGGATGCCGCCACACGCCGCAACCTGGAGCTGACAGCCACTCTCAGCGGTAAGGACGCCCCTACCCTGCTATCAGTCCTGAACACCTGTGCCACCAGTATGGGCAGCCGACTGCTGCATCACTGGCTACATCATCCCATGCGGGACATTGCCACGCTTCAGCAGCGGCTCACGACCGTATCTACCCTGTTCAACACGACCGATACCGGGCCACGTTACCCCGCTATTCAGGAAAAATTCAGGCACTTGGCTGATATCGAACGCATTACCAGCCGTATTGCCCTGAAAACTGCCCGGCCACGTGATTTATCCGGCTTGCGTGACAGTTTGAGCGCCTTGCCGACCATTATTGAATACATGGTTGCAAGTCGATCGGATGCCATCATCCGCTTTGTTTCCCCAATGACAGCGGAAATCGCGTTGACCGAATTACTCATCAATGCCTTGCAGCCTGCTCCCGGAGCGGTGGTCCGTGAAGGCGGCGTCATCGCCACCGGCTTTGATGCCGAACTGGATGAATTGCGCGCACTGGATGAAAATTGCGGTCAATTTCTGCTGGCGCTGGAGACTCGTGAACGTGAACGCACTGGCATCACTACGCTCAAGGTGGAATACAACCGTGTACATGGTTTCTATATCGAAGTTACACATGCCCACAGCGAAAAAATTCCGTCAGATTACCACCGCAAACAAACCCTGAAAAACGCAGAACGCTATATCACTTCAGAATTGAGAGCTTACGAGCACAAGGCGCTGATGGCACGCGAGCAAGCGCTGGCGCGCGAGAAATTTTTATATGAAATGCTGTTATCACAACTGGAAATATACATTCCTTCGTTGCAGCGCATCGCCCGAACCATTGCCGAACTCGACGTACTATGCGCATTTGCCGAACGTGCTGCTTTATCCGGCTACTGCGAACCGGTTTTCACCCCGCATCCCATCATAAAAATAGAAGCTGGTCGCCATCCGGTTGTGGAAAACCAGGTACAGCAATATATCGCCAACGATTCGATGTTGGGCGCAGTGACACGTACCGGCCGCAAAATTTTGATCATCACCGGCCCAAACATGGGCGGCAAATCGACCTATATGCGCCAGACCGCCCTGATTGTCCTGTTGGCGCATTGCGGCAGCTTTGTTCCCGCAAAATACGCACAAATCGGCCCTGTCGACCAGATCTTCACGCGCATCGGCGCATCCGATGACCTGGCGGGCGGGCGCTCCACTTTCATGGTGGAAATGACGGAAGCCGCCAATATCCTGCGCAATGCAACCGAACAGAGTCTGGTGCTGGTCGATGAAATCGGGCGCGGCACCTCTACCTTTGATGGACTGGCGCTGGCATTTGCCATTGCGCGTCATCTGCTGACACACAACCGCAGCTATACCCTGTTTGCCACGCACTATTTTGAGCTGACACACCTGGCCGAAGAATTTCAGCAGGCAACCAATCTCCATTTCACTGCTGTGGAACACAAACAGCGCATTGTGTTTCTCCACCAGATACAGGAAGGTCCGGCCAGTCAAAGTTACGGCCTGCATGTCGCCGCCCTTGCTGGCGTACCGGCAAGCGTCATCCGCTCCGCCAAAAAAATACTGACAAAACTGGAGCAAGAAACCAATAACAAACGTTCACAGAAATCCCTGCTCGACAACATCGAAGAAAACGACAACCCACTCCCGCCACATCCCCTGCTTACCTACTGCAGCCAACTGGATCCAGATCGCCTCTCCCCCAGGGAAGCGCTCGAACAGATTTATCTGATCAAATCCATGCTGGACAGGAAAGAATAGATTACCTCTAAAAAGTCAAAGTAGCATTTTGCATGTTATTTCGTTTGGAACAATTGATGATCACCATTCAAACAATATAGCAAGCCGTTCAACAACTACCCGCACAAGAATTGTGCCGAATATTGCCGCTGGTTCACCCAATTTGATGAAGTCGCTTGGATCAGGCAACGAAGAGGTTTTATAGTGGTGTATTTACCAAATAAATTAGGGATATAATAAATATTGTAACCTTTAAAAACAAAGTGTTATAAAGTTAATTTCAGATTACACACCTCAAAGGTGCCTTTCTCGGCATTTTTTAGGGTGTCTACTTTACGTTAGTCTGGTCGGGTTTACTTGGCATTCACGAAGGATTTTTTTATGAAGCGCAACTGGGAAACTATCAGGGAAATTTTACTCAAAGTTGAAGAGTGTACTTTACCTACTGATAGGGTTCGTTGAGCTATAGTCAAATCTGGTGTATGGAGAATCAAGCGGCTACCTGTTTTTGAT
>JAVVEX010000007.1:0-36100 GCA_032251195.1 Nitrosomonas sp. | reverse complement strand
GGCCGAGTTGCCGCTACGCCTTCTTACTGCTTGCCTAACGCACACTCAGATCAAACTGAAAATAGTATAGAGGCATAAAAAATATTGACGCAGCATATAATTGATATGTAAGGAGATATTTTTTGTGAATAACGACGTATTGTAACGAAATATGGATTTTTAGAGATGCCCTTAATGCTGATTGCCTGTGATGAGCCCAACCCGCTGCCCGGTATGTGAACAATCCACGATTCGGTTTTTTGTTGACGTGGCGACACGTCTTTATTGGCGATGTCTTACCTGCCAGGCGACCTTTCTTCACCCCGAACAGCTGCCCGCCAAACAAGCAGAACTGGCGCAGTATCAGCTTCACCGCAATGATGTTGATGATCAGGGCTATCGGCAGTTCCTGCTGCGACTGGCCACGCCATTGCTGGCGCGCTTGCCGCCTGCATCACGCGGACTGGATTATGGATGCGGCCCCGGGCCGGCACTGGCGCGCATAATGGCGGAAGCTGGCCACGCAATGGCATTGTTTGATCCTTTTTTTCAACCAGATCAGTCGGTACTGAAAGAAACCTACGATTTTGTTACCTGCACGGAAGTGGCGGAACATTTTCATCATCCTGCCGCAGAATTTGCTCGATTGCAGCGCCTGATCAACCCTCGTGGCTGGCTGGCGGTAATGACCACCTTCCAGACGGATGATGCGGCATTCGCGCACTGGCACTATCGGCGAGATCCCACTCATGTTGTGTTTTACCGCGAGACGACGCTGCGCTACTTGGCGGATCTACATGACTGTCGTTGTGACATACCCGTGCCGAATGTAGCGTTGCTGCAAAAGGGCTCAGGCTGATTGATGGCAATTTCCCTGCATGAACAACGGCTGGACGCCGTGGTGCAACAATTATTGGCAAGCGGCGCGACCAGTGTGCTTGATCTGGGGTGTGGAACGGGAGAATTGTTGCTGCGGCTGGTTGCGCATCACCAGTTCAGCAACATCGTTGGGATCGACATTGACGAAGCGGTGCTGATGGAAGCGCGACAGATGCTGGGGATCGGTTTATTCGACCCAACAGGCCGGGTGACAATACGGCACGGTTCCTTCGAGCAAACCAGCACGGATTTGACCGGTTTTGCCGCTGCTGCGCTGGTGGAAACCATCGAGCATATCGATCCACATCGCCTAACCAGAGTAGAACATGCCATTTTTGGCTACATGCAACCCGTGCTGGTTTTGGTGACAACACCCAATCAGGATTACAACCCGTTGCATGGACTCGCCAGCCACCAGTACCGTCACCCGGATCACCGTTTCGAATGGAGCCGAAAAAAATTTCGTGAGTGGTCACAGGGTGTTGCCGCCCGTAATGGCTACCAGGTAACATTCAATGATATTGGGCCATACGATACGGTTTATGGCAGTTCGACGCAGATGGCGCGATTTGAACGGGATTGATCATCTGGACTGGTTATTTGTCACACTGACTTTATGGGTTGTCCCTGCCGGCCTGCGGTACCGGCATATAGGATAATTCGATTTTTCAGAAATAAGGAGTAGATATGGTTAGCTTATTTTTTAAGCAAGCAAGCTGTTATTTTTTCAACCTTGTTGAGTCAGCATGAAAAGAACGGTCATTATTAATGCCGTAGGTCTGACCTCATCCATGCTCGGAGAGCATACTCCAAACCTTAAGAGGCTGATAACTAACGGTGATTCCGGTAACATTCAGGCAACTCTTCCTGGTTTGACCTGCCCAGTGCAGGCGACATACTTAACAGGCAAGGCTCCTGATGCTCACGGAATCATTGCAAATGGCTGGTATGACCGTGAATATAATGAGATATGGTTCTGGAGGCAATCTAACAGACTTATTCAGGCAGAAAAAATCTGGGAAACGGCAAAACGAATCGATAATCAATTTACTTGTGCAAACATGTTCTGGTGGTACAACATGGCGACAACCGCTGACTATGCGGTAACGCCCAGACCGATGTATCCAGCGGATGGTAGAAAAATTCCGGATTGCTATACCAGGCCAACAGAGTTGCGTGACACGCTAAATAAGAATTTAGGGTATTTCCCACTTTTTGGTTTTTGGGGACCTGCGACTTCCATTGAGTCAAGCAGGTGGATTACACAAGCATCAAAACTGGTCTGGCGTTTGTATGACCCGACACTCCTGCTGGTGTACCTGCCTCATCTCGATTATAACCTGCAGCGTTTAGGGCCTTGCCATCCCGAAATATCACAAGATGTTCAGGTGATTGATCAGTTATGTGGTGAGTTGATCGATATGGCATTTGAAGATCAGGCCAGGGTATTGGTGGTATCGGAATATTCCATTACTTCGGTTAATAAACCGGTTTATATCAATCAGGCGCTTCGGAGGGCTGGCCTGCTGAATGTCAGGCTGGAACTTGGATTGGAACAGTTGGATTTGGCTAATTCGAAAGCATTTGCAGTGTGTGATCACCAGGTTGCAAATATCTATATTAATGATATGAAGGTTGCCCCGGTCGTTAAAGAGCTGGTTGCCTCTCTGGATGGTGTCGACCGGGTTTTCGACAGGGAAGAAAGCGCTGATATCGGATTGAATCACTCGCGGTCAGGCGATTTGATCACCATGGCGGAATCGGATGCCTGGTTTGCTTACTATTTCTGGCTGGAAGATGACAAGGCACCGGATTATGCAAGAACAGTAGACATACACCGCAAACCGGGGTTTGATCCGGTTGAATTGTTTTTCGATCCGGAAATAAAAATAATACCGGTATCCGTAGGGTGGAGATTGCTCCGGAAAAAACTGGGATTCCGGCAACTGATGGACGTTATTCCATTAACACCGGAGCTTGTCAAGGGATCGCACGGTCGCATTCATGATTCCGTTGAGCCTTGTCCAATTATCATATCCTCTGAAAAAGGCTATTTGCATCAATCTGTTATTCAGCCAACCCAGGTAAGGGATATCATGCTTGACCATCTTTTTGGGTAGCTATTTTTGATTCTTGGAGGCGCTGACTACTTAATTCTGGGTGATTGCCCTCGTAACACCGAGCTGTCCTCATACAGCTTGGTTTGATCAACAGACAGTAGCGGATTAACGCGGATCTCATCGAGAAGTGGCGCCAAACGATAGGCAGTCAGCGCATTTTCGGCACACGCCAAATTTATATCCTTCGAACGAATACCCGACTTGGCCATGATTGCTGCCGTCTTTGGAACAGCCAGGGGATCCGAATATCCCCAGTCCGCAGAGGAGTCAACAATTATTTTCTCCGCACCGTATTGTTGAATGATTTTGCTCATTCTTTCACTGTCCATTTTAGTATGTGGGTAAATTGTAAAAGCAGCCCAGTAACCTCGATCAAGAACTTCCTCGACTGTTTGTTCGTTGTTGTGATCAATAATCGTGTTGTTTGGATCGATGCCATGTTCTTTAATAATATCCATGGTCAGCAGTGTTCCCTTGTGCTTATCCCGATGAGGAGTATGGATCATGACCGGCAAATCAACTGTTTTTGCGAGCTCTAACTGCTTGCGAAGGTATTTTTCTTCAAGTAGCGTCTGTTCATCAAAGCCAATTTCGCCAACGGCAACAACCCCCTCTTTAATCAAGAAGGCCGGTAATATTTCGAGTACCTCCTCGGCCAAACTCTCATTGTTGGCTTCTTTGCTATTAAGACCAATGGCGCAGTAATGCCGGATACCATACTGCGAAGCTCGAAATCTTTCCCACCCCAGCAAGGAAGAAAAGTAATCTATAAAAGTGCCAACACTGGTTCTGGGTTGACCTAACCAGAAAGCAGGTTCAATGATGAGCGCAATGCCTGCTTGCGCCATTGCCACATAATCATCTGTTGTTCTGGATGTCATATGAATGTGTGGGTCTACAAAAAATCTGTTATTAGTCATCATTCTCGTTTTTCTCGAATAAATCTATTGTTCAAGCAAGGCATCATGATCAGTAAGCGGGTCGACGCATCGCCATAAGTCCAGCGGAATATCCCGGTTTGCGCTTCTTAGCTCCCTGATGTATTCATAAATGGCTGTTGATAATGCGGTATTTTTACGGTTATCAAACCCATAAATATGATCCAATGCAAAATTCCAGGTCAACGCCTTCAGAATCATGTTGTTCCATTCCCCCTCCATAAAATTCTCTGCCGGGTAAGGATTGAACAGGCAAACCGCAGCAAACAAAGATTGAGTATTAGAACGAATAGCCTCCAAAGCTTGTGCCTGGTGATAGTTTGAGCGGTTATAGAGAAACAGGCCTTTTAGATAGGCGCCTTTCTCCGATAATTCGGTCATTCTATGAATTTTGGCAAAAATATTTTCGGAATCGTGGTGCCTCTGTGCTATGGATAGGTTAAATAATATTCTGACGGATTCCGTTAGCAACCATTTTTCAGGCTGCCATCCTGGACATAATTTGCTGAACTTGGGCAGCGAAGCCTTTTCTGGTTCCAAAAAACAATCTTTCCCGATTTTTTTGGGAACCATTGCGATATTGTGACTCAATACGCCGGTGTCAACCTGCTTATTCAGCATGGAGAGGACTTGCTCGATCCAGTCGGTAATCTCATTGGTTGTTCTGGCGAGAATAGTCTCTTTTAATAGAGAAAATGCTTCCTGATTTTTCATTCTTCAAGTTCCAGCAATGGATTTTTGCAGTTGTAGTGTGGCAAGGGTCATCAGGCCAGCCAGCATCGCTGCTGATTCAAATCCGCTTGCTGCCAATAGCAATCCATCCATTAAAGAGATGGAAGCAATAAGCAGCGATACCATCTGAATTTTTTGCTTGGATTGTCGAGAAAAGCAGAGAAACATCGTATATACAATCACCAGAACCAACAGTCCGAAAAATAACCAACCGATGGGTTTTAATGTAACGGCGATTGCCACATAAAGCAGCGGGGCTGGCAAAAAGAGCAGTGGCCATTTACGTGTTTGATTATCAATATGTTCTTGCTTTGCCAATAATGTCAATCCAAGTGTCCATGCGAAAAGGGATAAGGCGCCTGCAGCCAATTGAAAATTGATGGCGTCCGAGTAGACAAGGCCAGCAGTAAGCAGCACCATCCCCCGGCACATTCCCATGATCACTGGCGCCAGGGGATTATTTTTGTGTTTCCAGTCATAAATAATTATCAATATACTCAAACACAGAGCGGCAAGAAGTCCGTTTGATTCAGGTTGCGAGGTTGAAGCAAAAAGAATGGCGGACAAACCTGATAGCATCATCAGAAAGCTCCAGGCAAAAACCGTTGGAACCGGGATCTCGCCACTTGCAGCCGGTCTGGATGGCCTGTATTTTTTGTCAAATCCGAAATCAAAAGCGTCATTCATGAACATCCCGGAAATATATAGCAAGCTTGTTCCGATAAGTAACAAAAAGAAACGATAGTCCAGGATAAAACTATTTGATAACAGCGCGCCTGTCAGGCAATTTGTCCAAACAGTTGGAATATTTGATATGCGGCCAAGTTGTAAGAAAATACGAATATTCACGGTAAAAGTATGTTATTTACCCAGGAATATTCTTTCCTGATCAGCTCCACGACATTTTCTGGCCGATATTGTTCTGGCAAAACACACCATGTATAGGTTTCAATTTCGAGATGTCGGGTTAGCCTAGTCCGGACATGCCCGGCAAGTGCTGCTTCGGTGAATGATTGTGTCGTATCAAAAATGGATAGCATATTCAGGAATAAAGGGATATGAAAGTGGACTCTCCATTCAATATCACCATGAATGGGGTTTGAATAAAACCGGGAGATTGCCTGAGGGATATCGGCATACCGATGCAATCCCTGCTCTGTTTTTTCCACAACCTGATGGAGATATATCTCATCCGCAAAAGCGGAAAGCTGCTCGATTTTTTGATCGGTTACCGAAGGAATTCTCAGGCAATTGGTTATCTGTATCTTGGCTATATTGATATTTGCCGATCGGATCTGCTCAATGACATCATGCGGATCTTCAAACTCCACGGCAGCATGGCACAAATCCAGGCAAATGCCTATATGCTTTCGAATTTCCAATCGCGCTTGTTGGGCGCTGAGATCAAAGGCATTTCCGATTTTTTTGGATGCAGAGGAGGACAGTAAATAGTCATTAAAAAAACGAACCGTTTCTCTGATTGTTTCCAGATAGCAGCATGGTTCTGGTTCCAGTCCGAGAATAATGCGTTTGCCAGATTTTTTTTCCAACGCAATCAGTTGACGTGCGACCAGTAAAATATTTTCAGCAGCTTGCGCGACATTCTCCGTTTCAGAAAAAGACGCCTTAAAACCAAGTGGAACAGTAGAAATACTTCCATACCCAGCATATCCTTCAGGAAGGAGCGCAACAAGCAATTCAGCCAGTTTCAGCGTGTAGTCTACTCGCTCGCGGCTTCTCCAATCTGGCAAATAAACATTTTGCTTGACACTTTCCCCATGGAAATTGCCATAAGGGAAACCATTGATGGTAAATACATAGCAATTATTTAGTGTGAGCCATAATTTGAATTCTTCCAGCGTACTTGCTACCGAGAGCTCCGTCGCCGCAGAGGCCGATAATCGCAGTCCGATCCCGAAGGGCGCGCAACCCGCAACACTCGCTTTAACTTTCAGCGTATGTGAATTCAGGTTTTGCTGAACCTCATGCCAACTTTCTCCGGGATGAATGTTGGTGCAATAGGTTAATTCCGTGCCATCAGGTAGTCGCAAATCGCTCTTCCATTAAAAACAGGGAGAGAATGGCTTGTTCCATTGTTTGCCTGCAGATAAAATTAACTTCCAGGCCAGATCCGATCATATTTGGCATGGTTACGGACAAATCTCCCCCAAGATGCTCGCGGAACTCATCAATTCCATCCAGTAACTCCAATTTGCCGTGTAGGTTCCTTTGCTGCATCGTGCGGTGAGAAACTTCAAAACCCAAGTTTCTGATTAATCTGATTATTCTTACGAAATCAGTGTGCGTAATTCTTTGCGTGTCCAAAGCGTATTTGGCATCGATTGCCATGCCAATTGCAACAGCTTCTCCGTGCCGTAACTCATAATTGGACATGGATTCCAGCTTATGTGCCGCCCAGTGCCCAAAATCCAGTGGGCGGCTTGATCCGGTTTCAAATGGATCACCGCCTTGTGTAATCTGCTGTAAATGTAGTTCCGCACAGCGCCTGATCATATATTTGATCGCGTTTATCGAAAAATTGGCAAGGTCACTGGCGTTGGACTCCAACCATTCAAAGAAAATCGCATCGCGGATCAGCGCGACTTTAATCGCTTCGGCCATGCCTCCTTTTTTTTCTCTTGCCGGCAGTGTTTCCAGAAAAGCATGATCATTGATAACAGCGGTTGGCACAGCAAAAGCGCCGAGAAAATTTTTCTTGTCAAAACGATTTACACCTGTTTTGACCCCAATTCCAGCATCATTTTGCCCCAGCACCGTAGTAGGCATTCTTATTAGCCTTATACCTCTATGAGTGGTAGCCGCAGCATAACCAACGGCATCCAATACAGCGCCGCCGCCGATAACCAGAACAAATGCATGTCGATCTACTTTTTCGTGGTGAAGCTTGTAATAGACAGCTTCCAGAATTTCCGGATCTGTTTTACAGATTTCACCCCCAGGGATCAGCATGGGAGCGCCGAGTTGCCTTAATCTTGAGCGGTAACTATTAAAATAGTTATCAATCTGACTTAATAAGTCCGGATTTTCATCTGCGACGCCTTGATCCAGAAAAATACAAACCAGACTTTTGTCGGTTACGTTGACGGAAAATGCGTTAACTAATTGTAAATTAACTGTATTAAAAATATTTTTTGTAAAATATACCGGGTAAGAGAGCTCAAGTTTTATGTTGTTTAGTAACTTATCAGGCGCGGAGGAAGCCGTAATAGATGGATAATCGAAGTCATTAATAGTTTCCGGTTGCAGTTTAGTGAGCATTTTCGACGCTTGCAATGGCTGAAAAGTGATAGAAATTCATTTGGATTCCATCGTGTCAATTTTCCCCAGCCTGCGCGTGTATAGGGTTAGATGGTCAATTTCATTGGTGCTTAAAAACGCTCCCCAGGGGGGCATCATGGGACTCATTTGCATGGCGGCACCACCTTTTTCTATGACATTGCGAATGTCGGAATCCGATCGGGTTGATTGAAATTCCCTGGAAGTGAAATCTGGCAATCCGATTCCAAGAGAATCAGAATCCGGACCATCACCACGGCCTTCACGTCCATGGCACCTGGAGCAGTTTATTCCGTATAATTCCCGCGTCTGTTTCTCGTCATATTCATCAGACCCCGCATCAATTTCTTTTGGAACAGTAGGTTCCTCATCAATAGTCAATTCACTTTTGGATTGCAAGGATAATATTTCACCAGTCTTGCTTGAAGCAGCACCTAACAAGGTGACCAGTATGTCCCCTGTTGTCAGCTGGACAACAGAGCTGATGCCACGTTGCGCGTATTGTCCTCCTTGCGCGATCAGTTGGGCTTCTGCAACCGAATCTTGATCAGCACCCAATAAAAAAATTTTTGCAGAATAATTATCTGCAAAAATATACTTTCCAAATAATTCAGGAAATTTTTTGCCTCGGTATACCGTCCCGCCTATAACAGCACGGTCATAGGCGGTATGCTCATAGGTATAAAAAGGACCTTGCTCCTCAATACCGGTTAGTTCTTCTGGTTTTTCCTTTCCGTTCGGATGTCTGCCTTCAACAAACGGAAACTGGTAATGTTTGCCTTTTTCTACTACATTAACTTCTTCCCAGACTGTTGATCCAACGTCGCCTACCCATAGGTTTCCTGTTTTCGGATCGAAAGTGAAACGAAAAGGATTTCGCAGCCCAAGCGCCCAGTATTCGTCCATTACGTGAGTATTTCCGATAAAGGGATTATCTTTGGGTATGAGATAGTTTTGGCGCAGGCCATAGTTAAATGTCCCTTCCGGCAAGCCGCTTCGGATGGTGTTGTTCAAATCAATGTCAATACGCAAGATGCCCGATCTCAGGACTTCGGCATAACGGGACGCTTCTTTGGGATGCGTGCCTTCACCCAGGCCAATATATAAATATCCATCCGGGCCAAATTCCACAGATCCGCCATTATGAAACCCATCAGGGTTTCGAGGCAGGGAAAGGATGGTAACTTCGGAGTTTAATCTTGATTCTGGATCGGGTCGAGTGACGTCAAATCGTGACAGTCTGTTTACTTGTGTTTCCTCACGATGATTTGTGTAATAAAGGTATATATGGCCAGAATCGATGCTGTCTATCTGACCAAATTCCGGATGAAAATCAAAACCAAGCGCGCCATTTTCAATTTCCACCTCTCCCAGAAGGCTCTCGATGTCGAATATTAATTCGGCAATATTTGATTCGGGATAAGATAATTTCAGAAGCCGTCCATTTCGTTCCAGGACGTATAGCTGGTTAGGGTTTCCGGGTGGTTGTCTTACAAGTATCGGTTGTGAAAATTTGATATTTGGATATAGCCTGACGAGACTCCAGCCGGATTCCTGGGTTGGGTTAAACCAGATTCTGATTTGTGTGATCAGGTTAGCGGTATCTCTATCTGATACAAAAGCTTTTCCTAAAAATAACGGGCACAGGAAATAAACAATTACGATTATCCCCTTGATTGAAATAAAGCGTTTTACCAGTTCGAATGGTGCGAGGTATAAGCCGGAAAATGCTGTTCCACGAGTTTTGAATAAATACCAGGCTATAAACGCCAGCACATAAAGAGTTGTCGAGAATAAACCAATTGCCGCGATGAGCTGTGGATCATAATTGATTGTGGTGACAAAAAATATGTATAGCGACGCTGTTGTATAAGCGCAGAGATAAACAAGGTATTCCTGAGCAAATCTTTTCGGTTGATAAAAAACGCCGCCGCCTTTTATGAGTTGATAAGGTATTAATAAGAGGCCATAAATTGATACGAATATGATTGCAATATGCAGAATACTGCTTTCGCTGACATAAACATCCGGAAGCCGGATAATCGATTTTGGAATAATGTCGTGCGTCAGCGTGTATTTGTATGCAGAATAAACGCTTATAAAAATAATAAGAAGTTGTAGCGCCACTTCCATCAATGAAACTTTCTGTTTTTCGATATGCATAAAGATTAATGGTAATTGGATTTTTAAATCAATTCGTTGATTATATTGAAAACAGTATTATCTTTGAAAAACAATTCGGCGAAGATTTTTTATGTTTAATGAGCAGATGTTTTCGGCTGTTGATTGAGGGTGTTCAAAACTCTGTGGCAGTCTCATTCGTGTCGATTAGCGCCCGCTTTGCCTTGAGTGCATCCAAATATTGGGTACACTTTGTATTCGTTATTTTTGAATCTCTTTTGATTTTGTCAGAGCTTAACAAAACCTGCGCAGTTTTGGGCACCACATTCAAAATGTTTCTAACGCTATTTGTTGCTCGGCTTTAAACATCCAGCCCCGATTCTTGCGTCGCCCGAACGGCGCCGCTGCTTCTAAGGGCAGAACCTCTGGTGATGAGTCTACACTTGAGTAAAGATAATTCGAACAGCTTATGTGTTCTTTACAGTTCTCTATATTCGACTTGCTTTGTCACGATAAAACGCTACCATATTAGACACAACAGTTTCGCGAATCAGTTCATGTCATTATTAACCAGCAAGGGGAGCAATCATGAAAACTGTCAGGCATCTGTTACAGGAGAAGGGTAATACTGTTTATACAATCGGGCAGGATGATTCGGTTTTCGCGGCCATGCAAAAAATGGCTTCGGATAACATTGGCGCGTTATTGGTCGTCGAGGCCGACAAACCCATCGGCATTCTCACCGAGCGCGATTTTTCGAGAAAGTCCTATTTGCTGGATAAACCGGTAAAAGATATTCAGGTCAAGGAAATCATGACCCATCAGGTTGCCTATGTTACGCCGGATAATACCAATGAAGATTGCATGGCGCTGGTGACGGAAATGCGCATTCGCCATCTGCCGGTTCTGGAGAACGAGCGGGTTATCGGTATTCTGTCGATCGGTGATCTGGTCAAGGATGCTATTTCGCAACACCAGTTTGTCATTGCACAGCTGGAGCGATACATTTACAGCACGCCAGGTATTTGATCGTACCTGGCGCATCCGAATGAAAAATCTGCCCAGCCAATCCCGGGAAAGCAGACATATCAAGCTGAGAAAAGGATTGGATTTGCCAATCGGTGGCGCACCGCAGCAGCAAATAGCGGAGGGCACACTTTCTATTCGTCATGTGGCCGTCGTTGGTGTCGATTTCGTTGATCTCAAGCCGGACATGCGGGTAGCAGAAGGCGATCAGGTCAGGCTTGGGCAGGTGCTGTTTTCGCACAGAAAGCTGCCGGAAGTCGTTTTTACTGCTCTGGGTGGTGGACAAATCGAGGCCATTCATCGCGGAGAGCGGCGCAGGTTATTGTCGGTCATCATCAGGCTCAATCAACAAGAAACGGAAGAAACATTTTCACAGTATGCGCCAGAGGCGCTCTCCACTCTGACCGCTGATCAGGTCAAGGCCAATTTACTCTCATCCGGATTATGGACAGCGCTGCGCACACGTCCTTTCAGCAAAATACCAGATCCAGCCACCCGCCCCGCTGCGCTCTTCATTACTGCCATGGACACCAACCCGCTGGCGGCCGATCCTGCGCTCATCATTGCTGCCGAAGCCGCCGCTTTTGGTCATGGGATGCAGGTACTCGCGCAGCTTACCGACGGGCCATTGTGGCTGTGTCACGACGTAAAATCAATCCTGCCATTATCGGCAACCATGACCCTATCGATTCCACAATTGCAATCGGTTGCTTTCAGCGGTCCACATCCTGCCGGGTTGCCGGGCACCCATATCCACTTTCTTCAACCGGCTGATTTGAAGACGACCGTCTGGCATCTGAACTATCAAGACGTCATCGCCATTGGCAAGCTGTTTACGACCGGCCGGTTGGCGGTTGAGCGTATCGTGGCGCTTGGCGGGCCGCCGGTTGCGCACCCTCGCCTGCTGCGTACCAGGATGGGCGCGTCGATTCAGGAGTTACTCGCCAGCGAAGGCATCGATGGCAATGAAAACCGTATTATTTCCGGATCAGTCTGGTCGGGGCGTCGCGCGGTTGGTGAACTTGCTTATCTTGGGCGATATCATTTGCAGATCAGCGCCATTCGTGAAGCGCCGCCAAGAGAATTTCTTGGCTGGTTACGGCCCGATGGCAACAAGTTTTCCAGAATGAATGTTTTCTTTTCCAGCCTGCTGCGTAAACGGAAAGTATACGAATTTTCTGCCAGTCAGCACGGCAGTCCGCGAGCAATGATCCCGATCAGCACATTCGAGGAGGTGATGCCGCTCGATATGTTGCCGACGCAGCTTTTGCGGGCGTTGTTGGTTGCGGATACTGACATGGCGCAGAAACTCGGTTGCCTTGAGCTGGACGAAGAAGATCTGGCGCTCTGCTCTTTTGTGTGCGTTGGAAAACACGACTATGGTGTCGTGCTACGCAATAATTTGCGTCTGATCGAGAAAGAGGGATAGCTTTCCATGCGCAGCCTGCTCGACAAAATCAAGCCACATTTCGATGAGGGAGGGCGTCTGGCAAACTATCACGCCCTCTACGAGATGGTCGATACCTTTTTGTACACACCGGCGAACACGACACGTTCCGCGCCACATGTGCGCGACGCGATTGATCTCAAGCGTCTGATGAGCTATGTAGTGGTAGCGCTGATTCCCTGCATCCTGTGGAGCTGGTACAACACAGGTTATCAGGCCAATCTGGCGCTACAGGCATCCGGCATGATGCCGCAGGACTGGCGCGGCAGCCTGCTTGCCTGGTCCGGCCTCGGTTTCGACCCTGATGACATTATTGCCTGCTCGTTATATGGCTTGCTGTATTTTCTGCCGATCTATCTGACCACACTGGTCGTTGGTGGATGCTGGGAAGTTCTGTTTGCGCTGGTACGCAAACACGAAATCAACGAAGGGTTTTTGGTCACCTCCATGTTGTTTGCATTAACACTGCCACCAGATATGCCCTTATGGATGGTGGCGCTCGGCATCAGCTTTGGTATCGTCATTGGGAAGGAAATTTTTGGCGGTACCGGCAAGAATTTTCTCAATCCGGCGCTGGTCGGGCGCGCCTTTCTTTATTTTGCCTACCCTACCGAAATATCGGGCGATCTTGTCTGGGTGGCCGTGGATGGTTATTCCCGCGCTACCCCGCTGGGATTGGGCGCATTGGGCGGACTCGATGCAATTGGGACAAACGGATACACATGGTGGCACGCTTTTGTTGGCCTCATTCCCGGCTCACTTGGAGAAACGTCTACTCTTGCCTGCCTGTTTGGAGCCATCTTTCTGATTTATACCAAGGTTGCGTCGTGGCGCATCATTCTCGGTGTTTTTTTTGGCATGATGACAACTGCGCTGCTGTTTAATCAGCTGTCGAGCGACAATCCGATGATGGCAATGCCGTGGCATTGGCATCTGGTACTCGGTGGATTTGCCTTCGGGATGGTTTTTATGGCAACCGACCCGGTATCCGCAGCCATGACCAATGCTGGGCGTTGGGTGTTTGGTATCTTGATCGGCTTTATGACCGTACTGATTCGAGTCATGAATCCGGCCTTTCCGGAAGGTATCATGCTCGCCATTCTGTTTGCCAACATTTTCGCGCCACTCATTGATTATGTCGTGATTCAGATTAATATCCGCCGGAGATTGCAGCGCCATGGCTGAATCAAAACCAGCCTCTGCACAGGCAAGCAGCAACGGCAAAGTTCTGGGTATCGCGCTGGCGGTATGCCTGGTTTGTTCCCTGATCGTGGCCACGACTGCAGTTATCCTGAGACCCATACAGACCGCCAATCAAGTTGAGTCGCGTCAGCGGATATTGGTTGAGCTTGCTGGATTAACCCTGTCGGATGGTTCGGTCAAGACCGCCTACCGACAATTCGATGTTGACATGATCGAACTTGAAAGTGGCGTAGTCAGGCAGGATATCAGCGCTGAAAACTTTGACATCAAACAAGCGGTCAGAAAAGAGCACTGGTCGAGTCCGCTCGCGCGTGCCGACGATCCGGCAAACATCCGGCGCAAACCCGCATATTTACCGGTTTACCAGCTCAAGAATGAAGATGGATCGCTGCAGACGCTGATTTTGCCGATCTTTGGCTACGGATTGTGGTCGACACTGTATGGGTTTATCGCACTGGAAGGTGATTTGCGCACCGTCAAAGGTATCCGTTTTTACGAGCATGGCGAAACACCCGGCTTGGGCGGAGAAGTGGATAATGCCGCCTGGCTTGCCACCTGGCGTGGCAAAGTGGTATTTGATGAAGACTGGCAGCCCCGCATCGAGCTGGTCAAGGGTCGTGTAAGTGATGGTACGCCCAACGCCCGGTATAAAGTGGATGGGTTAACAGGCGCGACCATGACAACAAGAGGCATCAATAATTTATTGCAATATTGGTTGGGAGATACCGGTTTTGGCCCCTATCTGATGCGATTGCGTAAACAGCAAGATGAAGGAGGGAATGATGAAACAAGCTAGCCGCAAGATTTTGTTCGCACCCATTGTGGATAACAATCCGATCATTCTACAGGTGCTGGGTATCTGCTCGGCGCTGGCTGTCACCACTAAATTATCCACCGCACTGACCATGTGCATTGCTCTGACACTGGTGCTGGTGTGCTCCAATACTTTAATCAGTCTGATTCGCCGTTATATTCCGACGAATATTCGCATTATCGTGCAAATGACGATTATCTCCTCACTGGTCATCGTGGTCGATCAGTTCCTGCGCGCATTTGCCTATGAACTCAGTCGTGAGCTGTCAGTTTTTGTCGGGCTGATCATTACCAACTGCATCGTCATGGGACGCGCTGAAGCCTTTGCGATGAAAAATCCACCGTGGCCAAGTTTTCTCGATGGGCTGGGAAACGGGATCGGTTTCAGCCTGATTCTCCTTGCGGTGGGAACGGTGCGTGAGCTGCTGGGAGCCGGTACCTTGTTTGGTCATACCATCCTGCCGCTCGCGCGGGAAGGCGGCTGGTATGAACCCAATGGGTTGATGCTGTTGCCACCGAGCGCATTTTTTCTGATTGGCCTGATTATCTGGGCAGTCCGGTCCTGGAAAACAGCGCAAGTGGAAGCGCCTGAATTTCATATTCAGCCAGCGCACAACCTGACCGAGGCTAACCGATGAGCAGTCTTGCGAGTTTGTTCATTACTGCTGTCTTTGTCGAGAATCTTGCACTGGCCTTTTTTCTGGGGATGTGCACTTTTCTGGCTATTTCCAAAAAAATAGAAACGGCGTTCGGACTGGGTGTTGCTGTCATCGTCGTGCAGACCCTGACAGTTCCCCTTAACAATCTGGTTTATCAATATCTGCTGCGGGATGGCGCACTGAGTTGGCTGGGTTTGTCTGATATCGATCTCTCCTTCCTGGGCTTTGTCAGCTATATTGGAGTCATCGCCGCGCTGGTACAAATTCTGGAAATGTTGCTCGACCGGTTTTTTCCTGCCCTCTATCATGCATTGGGTATTTATCTGCCACTGATCACGGTCAATTGCGCCATTCTCGGCGGATCGCTGTTCATGGTCGAGCGTGACTATAACTTTGCCGAGAGTCTGACGTATGGTTTGGGTTCGGGCGTGGGATGGGCTTTGGCCATTACCGCGCTGGCCGGCATCCGTGAAAAACTGAAATATGCTGACGTGCCGCATGGATTGCAGGGGCTGGGGATCACATTCATCAGCGCAGGACTGATGGCGATGGGCTTCATGGCGTTTTCAGGCATACGTCTTTGATACGGCGTTAACAATCCGGGTTAACAGCATGCTGGAAATATCGCTTGGTGTTTTTTTCTTCTCCGCCATTATTACGCTGCTGGTGCTCGTCATTCTGGGTGCGCGTGCCCGACTGGTTCCCTCGGGCAAGGTCGAAATCGAGATCAACAACGAACGTGTGATTGAAACCGCAACAGGTGGAAAACTGCTCGGCGCCCTGGCTGAAGCCGAAATCTTCGTCAGCTCGCCCTGCGGTGGCAGCGGCACTTGTGGCCAATGCCGTGTCAAGGTTTTTGAAGGGGGTGGCGTCATTCTGCCAACCGAAAAATCACATATCAACAAGCGCGATGCGCAAGCCGGATATCGTCTGTCTTGTCAGGTGACGGTTAAGCAGGATTTAAAAATTGCGGTACCACATGAGGTATTTGGTGCCAAGAGGATCAAGTGCAAAGTCCGGTCGAATCATAATGTTGCAACCTTTATCAAAGAGCTGGTACTTGAGTTTCCCAGCGATGCGCCACTTGAATTTCGGGCAGGTGGGTATATCCAGATCGAATGTCCGCCTCACAGCATTGAATACAAGGATTTTCAGATTGAAAAACGTTTTCGGCCAGACTGGGATCGGTATGATTTATGGCGTTACGCCTCTCGATCAGACGAACCAGTGATCCGTGCCTATTCGATGGCCAATTACCCGGAAGAGCGTGGCATCATTATGCTGAACGTGCGAATCGCAACGCCGCCACCCAAAGCTACCGGTATTCCAGCAGGCATCGTTTCATCTTATGTTTTTTCACTTCGATCGGGAGATCCAGTCACCATCATGGGACCATTCGGGGATTTTTACGCACGCAAAACAACCAACGAGATGATTTATATCGGTGGTGGAGCCGGCATGGCGCCATTGCGTTCCCATATTTTTGATCAGTTGTGCCGACTTGAATCGCAGCGCAAAATTTCATACTGGTACGGCGCCCGTTCAAAAAATGAAATGTTTTATGTTGAAGATTTCGACCAGCTGGCCAGGGAACACAGTAACTTTGACTGGCACGTCGCCTTGTCGGATCCATTGCCCGAAGATGACTGGCAGGGCGATACCGGCTTTATCCATCAGGTGTTACACGATAACTATCTGAAAGATCACCCTGCTCCGGAAGAGTGCGAATATTACCTCTGCGGTCCACCAATGATGAGTCAGGCAGTCATCAAAATGCTGATGGATCTCGGCGTGGAAGAAGAGAATATTCTGTTTGACGATTTTGGAGGATGACTATGTCTGCTCTGAAAAAATCTCTGTTTCCCCATCGGTTGCTGATCGCTCTACTGGTAATATTCACGGTAACCAGCCTGCTGATGAGCTGGTTACTGTTCACGCCGTCACTGCGGCTCTCATTGGAACACCTTCAGGGCCAGACCATGGGTACTCAATACAGCATAAAATTCCGTCACCCTCGCATCAGCGGAATCGCCGAATCGATGCGGGAGAAGATCGAATCTGTCCTTGCCCAGATCAATCGCAGCATGTCTACCTATGATCCAGCGTCTGAGATCTCCAGGCTAAATCAGCGCCATACGACCGACTGGATTCCGGTTTCGGCTGAATTGTTGACTGTACTGGATGCCGCGCTGGAAATCGGGCGGAAAAGTGAAGGCGCATTCGATATCACGATCGGCCCCCTGGTGAATCTATGGGGATTCGGCTCGGAATTTCGTAGTGGCCAAATTCCGGATGAAGAAAGCATCAACCGCCTGCGCCGGCAAACCGGCCATGACAAATTGCGGCTCGACCGGATCAACGGAACCGTGCGCAAACTCGATCCCGATATTCACCTAGATTTATCGGCAATCGCCAAAGGATACGCGGTCGACCAGATTGCTCAGTTATTCACCTCTGCCGGCATCGAACATTACATGATCGAGATTGGCGGCGAGATCCGCGCAAAAGGCAGCAATACGGAAGAATCAGCATGGCGCATTGGTATTGAGAAACCTCAGCAGCATACTGAAACTGTTCATAAAATCCTGTCGATCGAAGATATGGCGCTCGCCACATCAGGGGATTATCGAAACTTTTTTGAATTCAACGGTAAACACTACAGCCACCTTATCAATCCGGTCACCGGATGGCCTATCCAGAGCTACCTTGTTTCCGTCACTGTGCTCGCACAACAATGTATGCAGGCAGATGCCTGGGCAACCGCACTGGTAGTGCTGGGACACGAACGCGGATTGAAGATCGCCGAGAAATGGGAGTTGCCGGTACTCTACCTGGTCAATCAGAATGGCAATATCAAGGAATTCGCCAGCAGCTATTATCTACCGGAAAGACAAAACAACCATATGCGGATTTTTGTCGCCACCTTCCTGATAATGGGACTGGCCATTCTCGCCATGGCAATCGGTGTATTGAATAAACGCTCTCCGTTGACCGGCAGTTGCGGCGGACTCGGCCGCCTGGGCGCAGCCTGCGACGCTGGCTGCGCTCGACCCTGTGCCAACAAATACCGTTCCGAACCGCAACCTGCCACTAAAAAGCAGAATTAATTATTTTTTATTATTGCTTTCTCAAAAGATACTCCTATAATTAATGGCCGGATAGATCGTTGAGATTTTACCTATCTCTTCGATTAATTAGGGTCTGTTGACATTTGATAAAAACACTTGCAGTATCAGTGGGTTACGATTTATTCCCGCAATTGTAAGTGATTGTTTTTAAATATCTATTTCTGAAATGTCAACAGACCCTAGTTTGATAGCCAATATTTTTCAGGAGATTATTATGCGACGAGTCTATTTTCTTGTTCCTGGCATTGATGTTGCAAAACGTATCGTAGAAGACCTGCTTCTGGCACGAATCGAAGAAAAGCATATTCATGTGATTGCCAAGCGTGGCACGCCGCTTGAGAGCCTGCCTGAGGCCAATCTGCTGCAAAAGAGCGATTTTATCCCTGCAGTTGAGCAAGGACTGGCGCTAGGGGGAACAACGGGGCTGCTTGCCGGACTGGTTGCTATAGTCCTTCCTGCTACCGCGCCAGTAGTTGCAGGAGGTGTCTTGCTGGCGACCTCGCTTGCAGGTGCAGGTATTGGTGCATGGGTGAGTGGTATGGTAGGGATGAGCATCGATAGCAGGCGGGTTAAAGAGTTTGAAGATGCAATTGAAGCAGGTCATTTTTTGGTGTTAGTCGATGTGCCAAGGGATCGGGTGGATGAGATCGAAGAGCGTATAAAACAACATGTGCCCGAAGTGGAAGTCGAAAAGACAGAACCAAGGACACCTGCGTTTCCTTAAAATATTGGTGTTTGACGGTCAGTTCCGCAGCGGGAGGTGGGTTTCTTGGGAGGTTCCACAATACGCTCATTGAAATGCTTGACCATACCGTTGGTTTGCTGATGAAACGGTCGGGGAACCGGGCACCGTCATCGGGGTGACGACGCATACCCGGTTCGGAAAGTCGACACTGCCGTCACGCCATTACCATTTCCTCGTGACGGCAAGTATAAAAAATGGCTTTATTTGGTGCGCGATTGATGGCTTGCGCTAACCAGACTGTCACTTCTGAACGTGCGTCGTTGACCGTCTCGTGCTTGTGGTTGATCACGATTGTATCCAGCGGCTTTGTTTCTTTCGTAACCGGTGGTATTGTGGGTGCTGTCATTGGCTGACCAGCTGCGTTTACCTTTATAAGCAGCGGCGGGTGTCTTTTTGAAACCTCTTTCGGCGCCACCTGCTCTCGGTTTGAAGCGTGGTTCCATCCCCGGAATGACATGTGAAGCGATGGTATTGCCGGTAAACCGCTCAATTTTTTTCAGATTGGTGGCATCCTTGTCGGACGCGAAGGAAACTGCGATCCCGGATGCGCCGGCGCGGCCCGTGCGCCCAATACGATGGACATAATCTTCAGCAAATTTGGGTAAATCAAAATTGATCACATGAGTGATATCGGTGACATTAATACCGCGCGCGGCCACATCGGTGGCAACCAATATTTTGAGATGCCCCAGGCGCAAACCGGTCAAGGTACGTGTACGTTCACGTTGAGTCATATCGCCGTGCATCGCGGCTGCTTTGTGGCCCTGTGCAGCCAGGTTATCCGCCAGGGAGTCTGCATCTCTTTTGGTCGCCGTAAAAATGATCGCCTGCTTGATCGAGATATCCTGCAGCAGATGATCCAGTAACCTGTTTTTATGGGAAAGATTATCCACATAGTGCAATCTCTGCTCGATGTTATCGAGTTTGGCGCGTTGCGAGGCAATCTGGATGCGTTTTGGTGTTTTCAATAAACGCGCGGCAATCTTGTCGATGGCGCTGTCCAGTGTCGCCGAGAACAGCATGGTTTGACGTTCAGCCGGTGTAGCGGAAGCAATCAGCTCGACGTCCTGAATGAATCCCATGTCAAGCATCCGATCCGCCTCATCCAGCACCAGCATTTCCAGGCGCGCAAAATCGATCCGGCCGCGCTGGATATGATCGATAAGGCGACCTGGTGTTGCAACCAGAATATCGACAGGCTGTGAAAGCAGTTTATTTTGAAGCGGGTAAGGCATGCCGCCGAGAATACTGACTACCTTGACACGCGGCAGAAACTTGCCGTATTTACTGGCGGCTTCCGAAATTTGCAAGGCCAGCTCGCGCGTTGGCGTTAAAACCAGCACACGTGGACCACGGCTACGTACGGTTGCAGGGGAGGCCAGGCGATGCAATGCCGGCAACATAAAGGCGGCTGTTTTGCCGGTTCCCGTCTGTGCGCTCGCCATGACGTCATGGCCTGAGATCAATTCCGGGATGGCTTGTTGCTGAATGGGCGTTGGTGTAGTGTAGCCGGCTTCAAGAACCGCTTTGAGTATATCGGGGTGTAGATTAAGATTTTCAAAAGACACGTTGCTTATCCTGATTAAGAAACGCGCGAGCAGAAGCTAAAGAACACCTTGGTGAAGGTATCTGGCAGGTACCGCTGGCGCAGGTAAATAAAACATCGCTGCTAACCGGGGTACTGCAAAATTTCCAGAAGGAAAAGAGAAATCCAGGGAAGGTCAGGAACGATGAAGCTAAAGGGTCGCCACTCAAAGTGACAACGCGACAGGTAGTATACCTGAATCGGAAGCGTTGTCGAGCGGTTTTTGAGATTTATTTGCCAGAACGGTTTTTTTGGTGGTAGCGCTGATGTTGCCTGCTGTCCACCTTGTCCAGGAGGCCGTCCGATAATAGCGATCGTAGCGGGGAAAATCCAGCCGGGGCGGTTCGTTGGTAGTATAGACCAGCCTGTTCTCGGTCAGCTAAGAACCCCGCTATGTTGTGGGCAGAACCGCGTAGATTCTGCCCGCCGCTATTTCTGTTCCTGTCGAACTTTATCCAGCAGGTAATTGAGGACAGTGATTGTGTCCTGGGGGGTTCCGCTCAGCCTGCCACTGGTAAGGTAGGTGCCGTTGACCACCAGGGCGGGGACGCCTGTGACTTGATACTGTTTGGTCATTTGTGCGGCGCGGCTGGCCTGATTTTGTACGGTAAAGGAATTGTAGGCGTTAACGAATTTGCTGCGTTCAATACCCTGTTTTTCTATCCAGGCAAACAGTGTCGGCTCTTTGGACAGATCGATCTTGTCGCGGTGAATGGCGTGATATAGCTTGTCATTCAGCTGTTTGGTCAGGTCGAGGCTTTCCATGGCATAGAAAGTTTTGGCAGCGGGCATCCAGTTGGCACGGAAAATTGCGGGCACATAGCGAAAGTTGACATCTTCCGGTTTGTTTTCGAGCCAGTTCTTGAGGTGGGGATGCAGGTCATTGCAGTGCGGGCAGCCATACCAGAAAAATTCGATTACCTCGATCTTTTCTTTATCTTCAGTTGGTTGTTGTGTTGCAAGCCGGATGTAATCCTTGCCTTCGACCATTTGTGCCTGAGTGGCGCTGGATAGTAGGCCCAAAAACAGGATGCTTAGCAACAGATGAGCGATTCTTTGTATGTTCATTTCTTCCTCTTGTTTGGATTGGTTCAATCAAAATCAGATTCAGCGCCATTAGTTTACCGTAAATTGCGCGCTAACCATATCGATGAATGGTGACAAAATTCCCTTTATTCGGGATGATGCGGTAACACGGATCAGCCTTGATTGCGCACCAGGCTGGTAGTAATGCCATTTGACTGCAATGATCCCCGAATCCGGTCGATGTCTTCCATTTTGTTGAAAGGCCCGATTTGCACGCGGTGCGCAGTGGCATTGTCTCCGGATTTTTGTGTGACTACTGTGGCGATGACCCCCAGCAGAGCGAGCTCGGCTTTGCGGCGTTCTGCCGCATCGCGATTGCTGAAGGAACCGGCCTGCAAGTAATATTTTGTGTATTCAGGCGAAGCGGCGACCGTTTTGACGGGAGGGCGGGGCGGCGGTGCTTTGGTTGGCGCGATTGGCGAGACAGGAGTGGGTTCGGTGAGCAGTTTGCTGTCAGGCTCTTCAATTCCGGGCAGGATATCGTAAAAATCAAAGCGTGATGTGTTGCCGGCCGTCGGGGAGTTCTCTGTCTGCTGCTTGTTTGGTTGAGTTTTGGGTGATGCTTTTTCGGAGGGTTGATTCAAGGCAGTCTGGTCTTCATTGAGGTAAGGACTGGGCGCCTGGCTGATGAATAGCCAAACACCAATCGCGCTTGCCAGGCCCAGGATGTAGCCGATAATAAGCCCTGAAAATAAACGTCCGCCACGTCTACCTGTATTTGCGGTGTTCCTTGATTTGTAATCTCGACTCATGATTTTCCGGTCCTTGATGGCGTTCCTACATTTCAGCAGGTGAAGCAACTCCCAGCATTGTCAGTCCTTTCGCCAGAACTTGACGGGTCGCAAAAATCAGCGCCAATCTGGCTGTTGTCAATGCTTCTTCAGCGACTAGAAAGCGGGTGGAATTATAGTAGCCATGAAACTCGCTCGCCAGTTCGCGCAGATAAAAGGCAATGAGATGTGGCGCGCGTTCTCTGGCGGCGGCCTCGACCGTATCCGGGAAATCGCTCAGTTTTTGCAGCAGTGTGAGTTCAGCGGTATCCGTCAGCAGGCTGGCCTCGACCGTGGCAAACATGGCAGGGGTACCATCCCATTGCGCCAGCACACTACAAATTCTGGCATGCGCGTATTGTACGTAATAAACCGGATTCTCATTGCCTTGCGATTTGGCCAGATCGAGATCGAAATCAAGGTGCTGGTCGCTTTTGCGCAGTACATAAAAAAAGCGTGCGGCATCGTTGCCAACTTCTTTACGCAATTCGCGCAGGGTGACAAATTCACCCGAGCGGGTTGACATGGCGGCTTTCTGCCCATTGCGATAGAGGATGGCAAATTGAACCAGCGCGATTTCCAGTTGTTGTGGGTCAAGCGCCAGCGCTTCCATGGCGCCCTTTACGCGAGGGATGTAGCCATGATGATCGGCTCCCCAGACATTGAGCATGTGGTCGAAGCCGCGCTCGTATTTATTCAGGTGGTAAGCGATATCTGACGCAAAATAAGTGTATTGGCCGTTTTCCCGCTGCACCACACGATCCTTTTCGTCACCAAACCGGGTTGAGCTGAACCAGGTTGCGCCATCCTTCTGATAGAGCAAGTCCTTCTCTTCCAGCAAATGCAGGACATATGCCACCATACCATTGTCGAACAGCGATTGTTCGGAGAACCAGGTGTCGAATTCGACGCCAAATTCCATCAAATCATTACGGCAGTCGCCAAGTTGTTCCGTCAATACAAAGTTGTGCAGGTAGGCGTAATCCTGTCCGAGGATGTTTTTGACGGCGGCGATAAGCTGATCGAGCTGTACGTCTTCGTTTTCGGCGGTTGTGTCTGCTTTCGCCCTGGTTAACTGTTGCAGCATTGATTCGGAGCGGTGCGTGTAGCGCTCGCCATGAGCGTTATGAATCTCCCGCGCCATTTCGATGACATATTCGCCTTGATAGGCATTGGACGGAAACTGAAAAAACAGCCCGTTCAATTCAAGATAGCGCAGCCAGGTGGACAGCGTCAGGATATCCATCTGTCGACCGGCATCATTGACGTAGAATTCGCGTTTTACGTTAAAACCTGCGGCAGCAAGCACATTGGCAAGACTGGCGCCAAAAGCGGCGCCACGTCCATGTCCGACATGCAGTGGGCCGGTGGGGTTCGCCGATACAAATTCAATCAGAATGGTTTTGCCCGAACCAATAAGGCAGTTACCAAATGAATCGCCTGCCTGCAGCATGGCATGCAGAAATTGCTGCTTGGCGGCCCGGGTCAAAAACAGATTGATGAACCCGCCGCCCGCCACCTCAGCTTTTTCCAGCCAGGGCGAAACGGGCAGGGCAGCGATGAGTACTGCTGCCAGTTCACGCGGATTTCTGTGTAATGATTTTGCCATTCTCATCGCGATATTGCTGGCGTAGTCACCATGTCCCGACTGTCTGGGGCGGGATAATTCAATCGGCAGAGCGTTTTCGTCCGAAAGTATTTCGTTCACCGCCTGTTGAAGCAACGAGGCGCAATAAGATTTGAGATTTGTGGGGAATTTTGTAACCATAATAAGGAAGTGATTCAGCAACTGCGCATTATATCGGCTTGTTTGTGACCTGTTTGTGTTTTATGGGGCATTTGCCCTGCATCTGTCTGTATCTACGCGCCTGTCAGGCAGGTATATAATGACAGCCATCGGCTCGTTGCCCTAACTATCGAAGAGAGATAAACAATGGAAGCATCGACAACTAAAAATGAAACACTGCTCCTGGATGAGTGTATTGCACATGCAAAAGTGGTTATTGCCGAGCAACTGGAGCATATTGCCGACAAGGAAAAATATGATTTTGCACCCCAGTTCAGGGATATGACGATTCAACTGTACCTGGTGGGGGTGATGTGGCAATTTTATGCACCACATGAAACCAGGGAAGATGCGTTGGAGAAGGCGTTTGCGGCGTTAACGGCGATGATGGTCAAGGACGGTGTTAAACCCAAGGCAGCTGAAAAAAAGGCTGCGTTTCTCAAAAAAACGTCCAGGCTGGATGATGATGAGGCGCTGGCGATGGCGCTGGGGTATGAGAGCACGCCAGGTGACAAGAGTCTGGCCGAGGTTTTTGATCATTATTTGGATGAAGTCAGGGTATCCGGTGAATTGTGGCGTATTTTCGACCAGGGTAAAAAAGTCGTCCTTCTCGGCGGAATGCTGTTTGCAATGGCTGGGGTGTGGCTGGTGACACTGTTTCTGCCGGAGAGCAGTAATCTGACCATTTTTGTTACTGGTTTGTTGATGGCGTTTTTGTTCGTTATACCTGCTTCTCTTGTTATTCTGCTGATCTATCGCTACAAAATCAAACAGGGCAAGCGATTGAAATCATCACCTTCCGAAACGGACGATTGATTTCAGTATGGCCTTTCTGTTAGTTTTCTTTCTATCCATTTCAGGTTTTTCATACAGATAGCCCATGAGTGCAATGATTATTGATGGCCGGCTGGTTGCGGGCAAACTGCGCGAGGCTCTGAAATTACGTGCCGACGACGTGTCAAAAACCTGGATGCAGCCAGGGCTGGCGGTTATTCTGGTCGGGGATGATCCTGCTTCTTCCGTTTATGTGCGCAATAAAGCCAAAGCTTGCGAATCGCTGAGTATTCGATCTGAGGTATTTA
Source organism: Nitrosomonas sp. (assembly GCA_032251195.1). Classification (GTDB taxonomy): domain Bacteria; phylum Pseudomonadota; class Gammaproteobacteria; order Burkholderiales; family Nitrosomonadaceae; genus Nitrosomonas. The sequence goes on along the minus strand of JAVVEX010000007.1, from coordinate 10,704 downwards.
ATTTTCCAGGAGATATTTCTCAGGAAGCGCTGTTGCGCCAGATCAAGATTTTAAATACCAATACCGAGATTCATGGCATTCTGGTGCAATTGCCTTTGCCAGCGCATATCAACATACATGACATTATTGCAGCCATTGCCATCGAAAAGGACGTTGATGGTTTTCATCCATGCAATGTCGGCGCGCTGGTGACTGGTCATGCCAGATTCAGACCCTGCACGCCTTATGGCGTCATGCAGATGCTGGCGCATTACGAGATTCCGGTACAGGGACAGCATGCGGTTGTTGTCGGGCGGAGCAATATCGTCGGCAAGCCGATGGCGCTGATGTTACTGGAGCAGGGCGCGACAGTTACTGTCTGCACTTCTAAAACCCGCGATTTGGCGGCTTATACCGGCAAGGCAGATATTGTGGTTATGGCGACCGGAAAACCAGACTTATTGACTGGCGCGATGGTCAAACCGGGCGCAACAGTCATTGATGTTGGCATTAACCGCATGTCCGATGGCCGGTTGTGTGGCGACGTGGAATTTGCCAGCGTCAAGGAAAAAGCCGGTCACATTACACCGGTGCCGGGCGGTGTTGGACCAATGACTATCATGATGTTAATGAGTAATGCGATTGAAGCTGCTGAACGCGCCAGAATGGGGGCGCAACTGGTGGACCGGCATGACAATATTCAATAGAGGGCGCGTGCGGGAATCCGTGCTTTGTCTGAAACGCTGAACTTTTGGACGTGCTCCGTAAATCATTCACGATACTCTAAATAAAGTGCGATAACTATATGAAATTTCAGGACATTGATCCCAAGGAAACACAGGAGTGGCTGGAGGCGCTGGAAAGCGTTCTGCTGAACGAAGGTGCCGAGCGTGCCCATTATCTGCTGGAAAGACTGGTGGAAAAAGCACGCCGCTCCGGTGCTTATCTTCCTTACAGCGCGAATACCGCCTATATCAATACGATTCCACCGGGAAAGGAAATACGTTCACCGGGCGATCATGCACTGGAACATCGTATTCGTTCCTACGTCAGGTGGAACGCGATGGCGATGGTGTTGCGCGCCAACCGCACAACCAATGTGGGCGGTCATATCGCCAGCTTTGCCTCGGCCGCGACCATGTACGATGTTGGCTATAACCATTTCTGGCGGGCGCCATCGGAAAATCATGGTGGGGATCTCGTCTATGTGCAGGGGCATTCCTCCCCCGGTATTTATGCGTATGCCTATCTGTTCGATGTGCTGACTGAAGAGCAATTGGATCATTTTCGTCAGGAAACCGGCGGCAAAGGCTTGTCTTCGTATCCGCACCCATGGCTGATGCCGGATTTTTGGCAGTTTCCCACGGTGTCGATGGGGCTGGGTCCATTAATGGCGATTTATCAAGCGCGTTTCATGAAATACCTCGGCAGTCGAGGCATGGCCGCAACCGATGACCGTAAAGTCTGGGCGTTTGCTGGTGATGGTGAAATGGATGAACCTGAGTCATTAGGGGCGATCACGCTGGCTTCACGCGAGAATCTCGATAACCTGGTGTTTGTCGTCAATTGCAATCTGCAAAGGCTGGATGGGCCGGTCAGAGGCAATGGCAAAATTATTCAGGAGCTGGAAGCAGCGTTTCGCGGCGCGGGCTGGAATGTGATCAAGGTGGTCTGGGGCTCCTACTGGGATCCTTTGCTCGCAAAAGATACCAAAGGGTTGCTACAGCAGCGCATGATGGAATGCGTCGATGGGGAATACCAGACGTTCAAGGCCAGGGATGGCGCTTATGTCCGGGAACACTTCTTCGGAAAGTACCCGGAATTGAAGGAAATGGTTGCCAATATGTCGGATGACGATATCTGGCGGCTGAACCGAGGTGGCCATGACCCGCACAAGGTTTATGCTGCCTACGCGGCTGCCATGGAGCATAAAGGGCAACCAACCGTCATTCTGGCCAAAACTATCAAGGGCTATGGCATGGGAGATTCGGGTGAAGCACAGAATATTACCCATCAGCAGAAAAAAATGGGCACCGTTTCCCTGAAAACCTTTCGTGACCGTTTTGGCATTCCGCTATTGGATGAACAGTTGGAGGATGTTCCCTATCTGAAGCTGGACAAAGATTCTCCAGAGTATGCCTACATGCACGAACGGCGAGAACAACTGGGCGGGTTTCTGCACCACCGGCGACAGCAGGCGCAAAGCCTGCAAACGCCACCCTTGGAAGCATTTGATGCTTTGTTGAAAGCAAGCGGGGAAGGGCGTGAGACTTCTACCACCATGGCCTTTGTGCGTATCCTGAACATCCTGGTGAAGGATGCCAACATCGGGAAGCATATCGTGCCAATCGTTGCGGATGAGTCACGGACATTCGGCATGGAAGGCATGTTCCGACAGCTTGGCATCTGGTCATCGGTTGGGCAGCTCTATACGCCACAGGATGCCGATCAGCTGATGTATTACAAGGAAGACAAACATGGCCAGATTCTGCAGGAGGGAATCAATGAAGCGGGCGCCATGTGTTCCTGGATTGCGGCGGCAACTGCGTATAGCACGCATAATGTGCAGATGATTCCCTTCTTTGTATATTATTCAATGTTCGGTTTTCAGCGCGTGGGTGATCTGACCTGGGCGGCGGGCGACATGCGTTGCCGTGGGTTTCTGATGGGCGGAACTGCCGGGCGGACGACGCTGAACGGAGAAGGATTGCAGCATGAGGATGGTCACAGTCACTTGCTGGCGTCGGTCATTCCTAATTGCGTGGCCTATGATCCTGCTTTTGCCTATGAACTGGCAGTGATCATTCAGGATGGACTGCGCCGGATGTTCCAGGAGCAGGAAGACGTGTTCTATTACATCACGATCATGAATGAGAACTACGCGCATCCTGAAATGCCGAAAGGAGTCGAGCAAGGCATACTAAACGGTATGTATTTGCTGCGCGAGGGCGAGAAGAAATCACGCAAACCCCGCGTGCAGCTATTGGGGGCGGGTACTATTTTGCGCGAGGTGATTGCGGCCGCCGATCTGCTGGAAAAAGAATACGGCGTGGTAGCCGATATATGGAGTGTGACCAGTTTCAATCAGTTGCGTCGCGAAGCGCTGCATGCTTCACGCTGGAACATGCTCCATCCGACTGCCAGACAAAAACAACCGTATGTGGCCGCCTGCCTGAAAAATCGCAAGGGGCCGGTGATTGCTTCGAGTGATTATATGAAGATTGTCGCTGACCAGATTCGTGAATTTGTGCCGGGTCAATATCGTGTTCTGGGGACGGATGGTTTTGGCCGCTCGGATACGCGGGAGAAGCTGAGAAATTTTTTTGAGGTGGATCGCCATTATGTTGTGGTAGCAGCGCTCAAGGCACTGGCGGATGAGGGAGCCATTCCTGCAGAACAGGTTGCCAGAGCGATTCAGGTTGCGGCACTTGATCCTGACCGGCCTGACCCAGTCAGCGTATGAGTCCGCTGTGTGACGGTTACGATAAAAGGGCATCTCTAAAAATTCAGTGTGTTAAACAAGACGAGACAAGAACACAAAATATTGACGCAGCATATGATCGATATGTGAGGAGATATTTTTTGTGAATAACGACGTATTGTGACGAAATATGGGTTTTTAGAGATATCCGGAAGTGGTGTCTTCCGTTGGTTTTTTCTGTAGTGAACTAATGAGTGGGAGTAGGCGTGGCTGAAGTCAAGGAAGTAGTGGTGCCGGATATTGGTGATTTTGATGCGGTTCCAGTCGTCGAGATTATGGTCAAGACGGGTGATACCGTTCAATTGGAAGCTCCTCTTGTCGTACTGGAATCGGATAAGGCGACAGTGGAAGTGCCTTCTCCGTATGCGGGAAAAATCAGGCAAATCAAACTGAAAATTGGCGACAAAGTTTCGCAGGGCACGCCGATTCTGACAATAGAAGTGGCGGCACAAGAAAATCAGCCCGACGATGAAAAACTTGCTGCCATGCAGAAAAAGGAAATCAGTCAAGCGGATACCAGCCTGGCCAAATCTGTTACGGGCGATGACCAGACTGCGGACAAGCCAGCGCCAATCCATATTGAATCCGATCCTGCCGGTGTTCCGGTAAAGCAGGCGCCAGCGGAAATGGCGAAAAACCTGGTATCCGAATCCGGGCAGGATGGCAAAATAAACCCACATGCCGGTCCTTCCGTGCGCAGGTTTGCGCGCGAACTGGGCGTTGATCTGCGCGAGGTAATAGGATCTGGACCCAAGCAGCGTATTCTCAAGGAGGATGTCCATGGGTTTGTCAAGCAGGCATTGGCTGGCGGACAAGGCGTTGGTGGGAATGCGCTCGGTCTGCTGCCGTGGCCGCAGGTGGACTTTGCCAAGTTTGGTCCGATCGAGCTGAAATCGCTATCGCGTATTCAGCAGATTTCCGGTGCCAATCTGCAACGTAACTGGGTCATGATTCCGCATGTGACACAATTTGATCAGGCAGACATCACTGATCTGGAAACGTTGAGAAAAACACATAACGAAAAAGCCGAAGCTGACGGCGTCAAGCTCACTATTCTGTCTTTTTTGATCAAGGCAGTAACAGCTGCCTTGAAAAAATTCCCGGAATTCAACGCATCGCTTGACCAGACAAATGGAAATAATCAGCTCATCATCAAACGCTATTATCACCTGGCGTTTGCTGCAGATACCCCCAGTGGCCTGGTAGTGCCAGTTATCCGTAATGCGGATCAGATGGGTGTACTGGAAATCGCCGCCGAGCTTGCCAGATTATCTGGTCTGGCACGTGCAGGCAAGTTGAAGCCGGGTGATATGCAGGGAGCCGGTTTTACGATATCCAGTCTTGGCGGTATTGGAGGAACAGGGTTTACGCCGATCATCAATGCGCCGGAAGTGGCAATTCTGGGGGTTTCACGCGCGAACTACCAGCCGGTTTACGATGGCGATAAATTTGTACCGAGGTTGTTGTTGCCCTTGTCGCTGTCCTATGACCACCGTGTGATCGATGGCGCTCAGGCCGCGCGCTTTACCGCGCATCTGGCCGAGGTTCTGGCTGATATGCGTCTGGCGTTATTTTAGCCGGGAAAAGCTGAGCACGGCCATGAGCAATACAGGAGGAGCGCTACGGCTCATTGGCATTTATGGCGGCACATTTGATCCGGTTCATTACGGACACTTGCGAATCGCCGAGGAAGCCGCAGAAGACCTGCAACTCGGCCATTTATACTTCCTGCCTGCTGGTCAACCACGGCTGCGCACCCTGCCGCTGGCAACCACCCGACATCGTCGTGCGATGTTGCGGCGTGCAATTCAAGGAAATGCGCGGTTTTTACTGGATGACAGGGAGTTGCGGCAGCACGGAGAAACCCGCAGTGTCGAATCTCTGCGAGACATTCGGCGTGATTTTGAGGAAAAGGGAACCGTTGCGCTTTGTTTTATCGTCGGGGCGGACGCTTTTTTGAAACTGCCACAATGGTATTGCTGGCAGGAATTACTTGAATTGTGTCACATTGTAATAGTCAATAGACCGGGACATGTGTTGATAAAGGATGTTGCCGATTTCCCGCCGGATCTGAAAAGGGTATGCGAGGGTCGCTGGACGGATGAGCCTGACGATCTGCGTGAATTGCTGTCCGGTCGGATTTATGTTGCGCAAACATCGCTGCTGGCGATTTCTTCAACCGGTATCCGTGCGGCGATCCAATCAGGAAAAAGTGTTCGCTATTTGCTGCCTGACAGCATCATAAACTATATCATCAGGCATAATATTTACGCTGGAGAGAAATGAATTCTGATCAATTGCTGGAAATTGCCATCAAGGCGCTGGAGGATATCAAGGCCAAGGATATTCGTGTTGTTGCACTGGGTAAATTTGCAACATTGTTTACCACCATGGTGATTGCCAGTGCCGACTCCACGCGCCAGACAAAGGCACTGGCCAATCATGTGCGTGAAGAAGTAAGAGCCGCAGGTGGCGAGGTTTATGGTGTCGAGGGGGAGCAAACGGGCGAATGGATGCTGGTTGATCTGGGCGAGATCGTAGTACACATCATGCATCCCGCTGCGCGTGAATATTATGATCTGGAGGGGTTGTGGACAGCATCCTGTCACTGATGGGTTGAGAAACAATCACTTGAACATTCTGGCCGTGCTGTCGGGCGCTTTGCATCGCGTCGCGCCGGCCCCTGATCCTGATATTTGTCCGGCTTATTGTTTCTCGGCTCCTGAACCATTTTCATGAAGATTTACATTCTGGCGGTAGGTAACAAAATGCCGGCGTGGGTTGATGACGGGTTTGACGAATATGCACGGCGCATGCCGAGGGAAGCAAAGGTTCGCCTGGTGGAGATTAAACCAGAGAAACGAGCTGGAAAGGATATTGACAAGCTGTTGAGCATTGAAAGTGAACGTATCCAGGCAGCCCTGGCAGCTGGATGTCATATTGTGGTTATGGACGAACATGGCAAACAGGCGACAACCATGCAGTTGGCGCAGATGCTGACGGATCGGTTGGTGGCTGGCCGGGATACAACATTTATTATTGGTGGCGCGGATGGGTTGCATCCAACCATTCATCGGCTGGCGCATCAAAAATTGGCGCTGTCCGCATTGACGCTGCCGCACGGGCTGGCGCGGGTGCTTCTGGCCGAGCAATTGTATCGGGCGATGATGGTGAACCGGCAGCATCCCTATCATCGTGCTTAATTTACCAACATGAACCGTTAACCAATGAGCATGATCAGACACGCGATTTACCTGGCATCACGCAGTGCGCGACGACGCGAGTTGCTGCGGCAAATCGGTATTCGTCACAGTGTGCTGCTGATGCGGGAAACACTCACCCGTCCGGTGGATATTGATGAATCTCCCTTGCCGAACGAAGCTCCGGCCGATTATATCTATCGGGTGACGCACGCGAAAGCCGAGACAGGGTGGTTGCGTCTTGGTCAGCGTGGCTTGCCAATTAAACCGGTGCTGGCGGCGGATACGGTGGTCGTCCTGGATGGTTGTATCCTGGGCAAACCGCGTGATCCCGGGCATGCAAAAACCATACTGGGACAACTATCGGGACGAGAGCACCAGGTTTACAGTGCAGTCGGACTGGCGTTTCGACAGCAGATCAGGCTACGTTTGTCAGTTTCGACTTTGCGATTGCGTGAGATCAGCCAGCAGGAAATTGATATTTACGTTGCCAGCGGCGAGGCACACGACAAGGCCGGTGCTTACGGAATTCAAGGGCGGGCAGCCGCATTTATTATTGAGATGAGCGGCAGCTACAGTGGCGTGATGGGTCTGCCGCTGTTTGAAACGGCGCAGCTACTGGAAGAAACGGGAATACCTGTTTTTGCCGGGTAATGAAGAGCAGACCTGGAAACCAATATCATGAGCAGTGAAATTCTGGTCAATATCACGCCGCAGGAAACGCGTGTTGCTATCGCTGAGCAGGGGATTACACAGGAATTACATATCGAGCGTAACAACAGCCGTGGGATTGTCGGCAATATTTACAACGGCCGTGTCAGCCGGGTGCTGCCTGGCATGCAGTCTGCCTTTATCGACATCGGACTGGAGCGCGCGGCTTTTCTGCATGTGGCCGATATTCTGGAATTTTCCCATGGGCATCCTATTCGGCCAATCGAGCAGCTCCTGAGCGAGGGCAGCAATATTCTGGTACAGGTCGTCAAGGATGCAATCGGAGTGAAAGGCGCCAGATTATCTACCCAAATCAGTCTTGCTGGGCGTTTGCTGGTTTATTTGCCGCAGGATTCCCATATTGGCGTGTCACAGCGTATTGAAGACAATGCCGAGCGTGAACTGTTACGCCAGAAATTGCTGAGCGCGCTGCCGGCGGATACCGCTGGTGGTTTTATTATTCGTACCATGGCGGAAACCGCCGATGTATCTGATTTACAGGGTGATATCAACTACCTGTACAAGCTCTGGTTCGATATTCAGCAGCGCGCATCGATATCTTCCTCCACTGCTTTACTTTATCAGGATCTGGATTTGAGTCTGCGGGTGTTACGTGATTTCGTGGATGTCGGGGTAGATCGTGTACTGGTGGATTCACGGGAAACTTTCCAGAAAATGACATCATTCACGCAGGAATACATGGTAAATGATACCGGTAAAATCTGTCACTATACGGGCGTAAGACCCCTGTTTGATTTGTACGGTGTCGAACAGGAAATTGAAAAATCACTGGCACGGCGTGTGGATTTGAAGTCTGGCGGCTATGTGATCGTTGATCAGACTGAAGCACTGACGACCATGGATGTCAATACCGGCGGTTTTGTGGGCGTGAACAATTTTGCCGATACAATTTTCAAAACCAATTTGGAAGCTGCGCAAGTCATCGCACGGCAGCTTCGGCTGAGAAATCTGGGTGGAATCATCATTATTGATTTTATCGATATGGAGCAGGAAGAGCATCGTGATGCCGTGCTGGCTGAATTCAACAAGACATTGCTCAGGGATAAAACCAAAATGACTGTCAATGGGTTTACTGCGCTCGGGTTGGTGGAAATGACCCGCAAGCGAACCCGGGAGAGCCTGGCGCAGATTCTTTGTGAAGTCTGCCCCACCTGTCAGGGGCGGGGTGAAATCAGAAGCGCTCAAACCGTTTGCTACGATATTCTGCGGGATCTGTTGAGAGAAGCCAGGCAGTTTAATGCCAAAGAATTCCGAATCCTTGCGTCTCAACAGGTAATCGATCTGTTTTTGGATGAAGAATCGCAAAGTCTCGCAAATCTCGGAGATTTTATTGCCACCCCTATCAGTCTGCAAGTCATCGCTTCGTATACCCAGGAGCAGTATGATGTTGTGCTGACTTGATCTTTTATTGCGGTATCCGTAATATAGTTGTATTTAGTAAGCTGTCACTGTAAATGCACTGTAAATTATTCGCCTGAGGCGGCAAAACATTTGTCTTTTCGGGTTTATTTATAAAGTCATAGCGACCTTCTTCAATGAAAAAAATGTATATTTGAGTACAAAATTGATATGAAAGCACTTGTACTCTTTCTGTTGTGTTTAAATCTCACATTTCTAACCGATTTAAATGCCCAGTCTTCTCAAATTCTCATCAAAGACATCAACATCTTTAACGGCATGTCTGAGCGCATTACCAAAACAAATATTTTAATTGAAGGGCAACTGATCAAACAAATTTCTACCTCAAACATATCAGTCAATGAAAGCGCTGTTATTATTGATGGAACCGGAAAATATGTCATGCCAGGTTTAATTGACGCCCACGTTCACGTGATGTTTGAGAGCATGCCTCAGCAGCAAGCTATGTTTTCTGACTTTGCTTTTCTAAATTTATTTGCCGCTAAAGCAGCTGAAGAGCAGTTGATGAGAGGGTTTACTACCGTTAGAGATTTAGGTGGCGGATCTTTATCGTTAGCAAAAGCGATTGATATGGGCTTGGCTAAAGGACCACGCATCTTTTCAAGTGGAGCGTTTATTTCCCAAACAGGAGGTCATGGAGATTTTGGCTTACCCACAGATGTGCCCAGAAAAATTGGGGAACTCTCCTATGCAGAGCGAAATGGCATTGTCGCCGTGGCCGATGGGGTTGACCAAGTATTGATTCGATCCCGAGAACAACTTAGGCAAGGAGCCACCCAGTTAAAATTGATGGCCGGTGGTGGCGTGGCCTCTAGTTATGACCCGCTGGATGTCACACAATATACGCTCGAAGAATTTAAAGCAGCCGTGAGCGCAGCAGAAAACTGGGGCACTTATGTAACTGTTCACGCTTATACTCCAAACGCAATCCAAACTGCTATCAACGCTGGTGTAAAATGTATCGACCACGGTCAATTGGCAGACGATGCAACCGCAAAGCTAATGGCCGAAAAAGGTATTTGGTGGAGCTTACAGCCTTTTTTAGACGATGAAGATGCCAATACTTATCCCGAGGGATCACCCAATAAAGTAAAACAACTTGAAGTTTCTGATGGCACAGACAACGCCTATAAATTGGCAAAAAAATACAACATTAAAACTGCCTGGGGAACAGACAACCTCTTCAATGCTGTTAACGCTAAAAAACAAGGAAAAAAATTGACAAAACTCACCCGCTGGTATTCCCCTTTCGAAGTATTGAAAATGGCAACTGCAGACAATGCTGAATTGTTAAACCTAAGCGGTAAAAGAAATCCTTATCAAAAAGGGGCTTTGGGAGTTATTGAAGAAGGTGCCTATGCAGATATGATTATCTTAAACGAAAACCCCCTTAAAAACATTCAACTGATTGAAAACCCACATGAAAACTTTAAATTGATTATAAAGGATGGGGTAATTTACAAGAATACATTAAATTACAAATTACGGTAACAGTTTACTAAATCCACTAATAATGCCATATTGCCAGTATGGCTCGCTTACCTCGTATTGTGTATTGTTATACCCGGCTGTCCACATCATGTGACACAACGTGGTAATCACCGCGCTCGAACATTCTCTGAGGATGGCGACTACGAACTTTATGTGGCATTGCCGTGAGAGGCAGCCCGAAAGGCCGTTTCGTCGTATTTTAGGCCATAAAAACAGTGTTTGACAATTGAGTCGGCGTTCAGTACATTCAAAACTCATGGGAAAAATGGTTCATTTTTTTCTATACTTTTTTTGGATCGCCAACAAGACTTCTTCGGAATACACACAGGGTAATCGCGCTTAAATTATCCCAATAATCCGACATAAATAGTCATTATCCCATCCGGCTTTTAAACGCTTGAT